>JASLIR010000409.1 GCA_030152125.1 Alkanindiges sp. | reverse complement strand
ATCGTGCAACCTATACCAATAACACGGCTAAAACAATTAAAGGACTACAGGCAACCTTGCCTATTCCTCCTGAAACCCAATTCCTGGCGAAATCTTCACCTGCCCAAGCGCAAGCAAGCACTGATGGGGTGAATTTTGCTGCGATGCCGCTCAAGCGTAAGGTGAGTGGCCAAACCGTCAATGTACCTTTGCAGGAATATCGTGCATTACGTTGGACTATTGCTGAACTTCCCGCTGGAAAGTCGGTGGTGGTAACGGCACAAACCCGTGTTAGTAGCGTTCCCGCTGCTGGCAAGTAATTTAAACAAGTGGATCTAACAAAATAGGGGCCTAAGATGTCTAAGCACATCATGTTACCACGCCTGAACCAGCTGGCTGCATCCATTGCAGTTGTTGTTGGTGGTATGGCATTTATTCCGTCAGCATTTGCTGCTGCACCTGCGGCGGGAACAAACATTAGTAACGTTGCCAGCGCAAGCTTTGTTGACAGCACGTCAACCACGCGCACGGTTACGTCTAACGAAGTTAAAACCACAGTACTGCAGGTTGCCAGTTTTACCCTGGAAGCAGACCGTACAGAAATTGCCAACCCGAACACCCAGGTGGCACTGAAACATACTCTGACCAACACAGGTAACGGTTCAGACACCTTTACGCTGAACCTGACCAACGCCGGTGGCGACGATTACGACTTTACTAATATCCGTATTTATGCGGATGCTGATGGTAATGGTGTTGCGGATAACAACATTAACCTGATTGGCCAGACAGTAAGCCTGAATGCCGGTTATGCATTCCACTTTGTGGTAGTTGGTACAACTTCTAACACAGTAACCGACGGTGCACTGGGTAAATTGAACGTTACGGCTGTTAACGTATTAAGTACTACCCCAGGTGGCGGTGCCAACGCGGCAACCACCAAAACCAACGTAGATACCGTTAAAATTGCCAATGGTCCGGACGTTGTAGTAACCAAGGCAGCCAGTATTGCCACAGTTAGAACCAGTGGTACTGTGGCACAGCGTACCATCGAATACACCTTAACCTACCAGAACGTGGGTAATGCAGCAGCGACCAATGTAGCCATTGAAGACGTTCTGCCACCTAATGTAACGTATGTGGCTGGCTCTGGTAAATGGAGTGGCTCTTCCACTGCGCGTAGTGATGCGGATGATGCTGAAACCGGCGTAAAATATAAATTTGATAGCGGCAAGGTAACTGCAAGCATTGATACCATTCCGGTAAATGCGACAGGTACATTGAAATTTAAAGTTGTGGTAAATACCACTGCACCAGCAGGCGATATTACCAACGTTGCAACCTATGATGAAGATGGTGATGGTCCACAACCGTCTACTACACCAACCAACCCGGCAGTAACTACGGTTGCCAAAGAGTTTATTGGTACCATCAACGATGCGCAAACCGATGCCTATGCCGATGCTGACAAAGATACCGGCAATACTGCAAAAGATGACTTGATTACTGCTACTACCACGCAGGGCACACCAGTCAGCTTTGGCAATAACGGTGGCGAAACCATCTGGGTACACAACACCGGTAATGTTGATGAAGCGTATAACATCACTGTAAACAAGGCCGGCTTGCCAGCAGGTTCTATTGTTGAACTGTTGAAAGCGGATGGTGTAACACCATTAACCGATACTAACGGTGACCCAACCCAGGATACCGGTCCGATTGCACCGGGTTCTGCCCAGAAAATCGTAGTACGTGTAACCCTGCCTAGCAATTACACTGGTCCGGTAACAGCCCCAGGCCTGGATACCATTCTGACCATTACCCCGGTTAGCAATGCTGCGGCTACCCCGGATACCCTGACCCTGCGTATTACTGCCCTGATTGCTGCCAAAGTAGACTTGAGCAACGGCAAGGGTGATGAGAACGGTATTGATGACGATACACCAAAAGCGGGTGAAGGCCAGAACACGACTTACATCGTGGATGACAAGACCACCAAGCCTGGTGTAGCGGTTAAGTTTGATCTGGCTGTAACCAACTTTGGTGCCGGTTCTGACAACTTTAACGTATCTTCCGACCTGCCAGCTGGCTGGACTGTTGAATACTTTACCAGCGATGCAGCGGGTACCTGTTCAACCAACAAGGTTACCAACACCGGTAATATTCTGGCTGGTCAAACAGCTTACCTGTGTGCGGTTGTTACCCCGCCTGCCGGTGCAACACCAGCGGATAGCCGTGATATCAACTTCACGATTTCCAGTCCTGCAACTGGCCTGAGCGATAGCCTGAAAGATCACGTTGTGATTGATGAAGTGCGCTCCCTGTCTTTCGTACCTGACCGTCAGGGTCAAACCGCTGCTGGTGGTACGGTAACTTATACCCACACCCTGACCAACAACGGTAACGTGACTGAAGGTGCAGGTGGTGCGGGTCAAAGTACATTGCCACTGTCGGTAACCAGTACATTAGCCGGTGTAACGACTTCTGTATATGTTGACCTGAACAACAACGGTATTGCCGAAGCCAACGAACTGGTAACAGGTGGTGATTTAACGCCATTCCTGGCTACCACGCCTGGTGGTGCCGGTCTGCAACCGGGTGAAGCAGTAACTATTATTGTGAAGGTACAAACGCCTGCCGGTGCAACACCTGGTCAGAACGATTTGTCTACCATTACGGTAACACCAACTGGCGCTATTAACGGCGAGCCAGCATCCAGTGCAGTGAAGGTTGAAGACACCACTACTATTGTAGGTGATGGTGGTTTGGACCTGACTAAATTCCAGGCGCTGGATGCTGCCTGTGATGGCACCGCTGACACCGGATTTGGTACTGCACCAATTCAGGCCAAGCCAGGTGCTTGTATCATCTATAAGATTGATGCAACCAACCGCAGTGCTGCGCCTGTTACCAATGTAAAAATCAGTGACGCCGTACCGGCTTACACCACACTGACCACACCAGCACCTTCACTGACACCAGCCAGTAAAGGTACGCCAATCGTTAGCGGTACTTCTGTTGCCACACCAGGTTTCGGTTTGGATCCAACTGAAGTAGCTACACTGCAATTCTCAGTGAAAATCAATAACTAATTGATCACTGCGATGTATTAGGCGTTCTTGTACAAACACCGGTTTCGGTCGGTGTTTGTACAGCCTTCATTTCTGGTTTTAGGGTATTCTAACGTGTCGCGACATATGAAAAATAATACATGCCGCCAAATGACATTCTTATTGTCGACACTGACAGCATCCATCATGTCGGTGCAGTATGCGCACGCCGCTGTAGAAGTACCTGCCGCTGGTGTGAACGTGACCAATACTGCCTATGCCAGCTATATTGATTCCGATAAAAAACAACAAAATACACAGTCCAACACTGTGGAAGTTTCTATTTCTGTTTTATATGCCATTGCATTAACCACGCCGCCATTGCAGGAAGTGGAAGCGGGTACCAAGGTCATCTGGTTAAATACCCTGACCAATTTAAGTAATACCGATGCCAAAGTGCTGATGAGCCGTTTAAATGTTCCAGGCTTAAGCAATATCAAGATTTATATTGACAGTAACCAGAACGGGGAGTTTGACTCTACTGACCTGCTGGTCACTGATGCGCTGAGTTTAGAGCGCCTGCAAAGTGTGAATTTGTGGGTGGTTGCCGATACTTCCGCCAGTTTGTCTGACCGTCAGATTCTTAACTTGCCGCTGACGGCTACGGTGCTGGAAGACAATTCGGTTAAGGCAACCGCAACCGACTCCCTGATTACCTATTTGCCCAAAGTATATGCCACCAAAAGTGTGGATCGTGACAGCTTCACACCCGATGTGAATAAAAGCTTTGATTTAACCTATACGCTGGCTATTGAAAACAAGAGCAGGGCAGCCATTACGCCAACCAGCGTACTGATTGACGGACAGCCGAGTTCGGTTGTACTGATGACAGATGCCTTACCGCCAAATACCGTGTTTAAATCTGCACGCCCACTCAACCCAACGGCCAAAGTACTGTACCGTACCGGTGACAGCAGTTTTAGTACCCAGTTGCCAGCCGACAAAACGCTGATTAACGAGCTGGTGGTGGCCTATCCGCAGGCAATTGCTGCCAATGCCACCGAGCAGGTGCAGTTGCTGGTAGAAATGAACAGCAACATTGCCAATACCACGCTGGTAAACCGTTTTCATATCAAGCATGTGGTGGGCGGTACAGAAAAAACCACCGACTCCAATGATGTGTCTACCGTGGTGGCAGGCAAGCCGGACATTAGCAACAATACGTCGACTTATAACAAGATTCTGGCTACAGGTACCTTAAACCAGCCTTTATATATTTCCGCCAACAGTACTCAGTGTAATGCCGGACGCGCTGTATCCGACTTGGTACGTATCCGTATCAAATCCACTAAAACCGGTGATGAAGTTATTGTTGTAGGTACCGAAGTTGATCCGGTGACTGGCAAGCCGGCCCTGAATACCGGGGTGTTTCACTATGAGCTGCCTACCCAGGAAAGTACCACAGCCAATCCAAATGACCAGGTGCTGCAAACCGTAAAGCGTGACCAGGTGCTGGTTAGCCTGATTAACTGTCTGGATAGTAATGGCAATCCCACCACCACCATTAAGGATGTAAATACCTCGGTATTGATGGACCCGTATGGTGTGGTCTTTGATGCTAAAACCGGCTTGCCGGTAAAAGGCGCCCGGGTTATTTTGCTGGATGCTACTGGCCGACCGATTGGCAACAACGTGGCCTTTAGCGTTAACCGCACTACCGGTGCACTGGAATCGATGCCAGCCGAGCAGTTTACCAATGAGCTGGGTGAGTTTATTTACCCACTGGTGATTGCCGGTACTTATAGTGTACGTGTTGATACGTCTACCATTAAGAGCGCGATAACCTATAAGTTTACCAGTGACAAAGCGGTTTATCCGGTTTCAGGCTTTATCAACAAACAGGTAAACGAAAGCTGGTCCTACGGTGGAAAATTTACCCTGCATGAGGGTGATCCTGCACTGGGTATTGATATTCCAATTGATCCTAATGGTGCGGTAGAGCCGGAAAAGGCCATTCTCACTGTACAGAAAACGGCAAGTAGCAATACTGCGGAAGTAGGGGATTTTGAGGATTATACGGTTACCGTACTGAACAACAGTAAGACAACTGTTTCTACCGACGTTGACATTGCCGACACCCTACCGCGTGGTTTTGTGTATGTACCAGGCACTGCCCGTGTTGATGGGATCAACGTAAGTGATCCAAAGGGGGGCAAAGGCCCGTACCTGACGCTCAGGCTGGGCAGCCTTGCACCGCAGAAGCAGGTGAAGGTGCAATACCGGGTGTATATTGGTCCGAACGCGCTAAATGGCGATGGTACCAACCGGGTATATGCCACCGATAAAGACGGCAATACCTCCAAGGAAGCTGCTGCGGTCGTGAAAGTATCACCCGGCCCGTTAATTTCCGATGCCTTTATTATTGGTAAGGTCTTTATGGACTGTAACCGTAATGGTGTGCAGGACAGCGGTGAACGTGGTGTGCCGGGTATCCGCATTTATATGGAAGACGGCAGTTTTGTGGTGACTGACCGTCAGGGCAAGTATGACTTTTATGGTTTAACTGCTAAAACCCACGTCTTGAAACTGGACCGGACCACGTTGCCGGGCGGGGCCGAACTGGTATTGCTGGATAACCGCCAGGCCGGTGATGCTGGCAGCCGTTTTGCCGATGTAAAACGTGGTGAACTACACCGTGCCGACTTTGCCATTGCCGATGGTGCTGGTGAATGCAGCCAGCCCCTGGTGGAACAGATTGAAAAGCGCCAGAAAGAAGTCGAGCAGAACAATATTAACCTGGAGCAGGTATTACGTTCCGATTTATCGATTGACCCTTTAAGTTCTGCGGTAAGTGACGTACGTGGACAGCCATCCAGTGGTTGTATTAGCGTGCAGGGTACCTCTTCCAACTGTAGCGTGACCCTGACCAAAGACCAGTTAAGCCAGTTACGCAGTATTGATATTGACCCGGTGAAGGCCGTAAAACCGGTGGATCTGGAAGGGGCACTGGAAACAGCGGAATCGAATAAGCTGGCTATCCTGAACCTGAAGGATGGTCAGGTGTTGCCTCACGACCAGACCACCATCCAGGTAAAAGGTGCTGCCGGTGCCACCATGCAGCTGTTTGTAAATGGCAAACAGGTGGCGGATGACCGGATTGGCAAGCGGGCAGTATTGCCGGATTTCCAGATTGCCGGCCTGGATTTTATTGGTGTTGAATTAAATGTTGGCCGTAACGAGATTGAAGTCCGCCAGCTTGACCTGATGGGTAATGTGCGTGACCAGCAAAAAATAAGTGTTATCGCGCCGGATAACATGAGCAAGATCAGCCTGAGCGCGCCTGCTCAGGAAGCTCAGGCCAATGGCACGGATGTGTATCAGGCAGTGATTCGTGTGACCGACCAGAACGGGACATTGGTGGCCAGCCGTACCCCGGTAACCCTGGAAAGCACGATTGGCAAGATCCAGTTAAAAGATTTAGATCCTGAAAAACCGGGTATCCAGACCTTTGTGGAAGGCGGTACCGTGGTGGTGCCAATTTCTGCCCCTACTGAGCCGGGCGAAGGTACCCTGCAGGTGACCAGTGGCCTGTTTAATGCTACCCAGCCGGTCCGTTTCCTGCCTAACCTGCGTCCGATGCTGGCTGCCGGTATTATCGAAGGCTCTTTATCCTTACAGCATTTTGATCCAAAACAGTTAGGCCGTGTGTCACGCAATGACGGTTTTGAGGATGAACTGAACGAGCTGTCCAGTTCTGATAGTGGTAAAACCAGTGCCACAGGCCGTGCAGCCCTGTTTTTGAAAGGCAAGGTAAAAGGCGAGTACCTGCTGACGCTGGCTTATGATTCCGATAAGGACAAGAACCAGCGCCTGTTCCGTGACATTCGCCCGGATGAGTATTATCCGGTGTATGGTGATGCAGCAGCCAAGGGCTTTGATGCACAATCCACCAGCAAGCTGTATGTGCGTGTGGACAAGGGCCGTTCGTATGCCATGTACGGTGATTATGTCACCCGTACAGAAAATGATGATGGCTTGTCGCTGGGGCAGTACAGCCGTTCCCTGACTGGTGCCAAAACTTCGCTGGAAAATAACAGCGGAAAAATTACTGCATTTGCAGCACGTACCAATTCGCGCCAGATTACCACTGAACAGCGTGCCATGCTGATTACCGGCCCTTATGCCATTGGTAACGTAAGTTCGGATGCTATTCTGAGCAACAGTGAAAAAGTGGAAGTGATTGTACGTGACCGCAACAATCCCGGCCTGATCATTTCGCAAAAGACTTTGACCCGTTTTAGCGACTATCAGGTTGATACCTTTAGTAACAGTATTTTCCTGACCTCCACACTGGGCAGTGTGGATGCCAACAATAACCCGATTTATTTAAGAATTACCATTGAAGCGGATGAGGGTGGCCCGGAATATACCGTGGCTGGTGCTTCCGGTTCGGTGAAGGTGACTAAAAAGCTGAAAGTGGGTGGCTCTTACGTGAAGAGTGACGACCCGGTAACGCATGATGAGCTTTCCAGCGTAAACACCGTGGTACAACTGAATGACAAGACCAGGCTGATTGCCGAATTTGCCCATAGTAATAACACCATTGACCCAAGTAACAGCCTGACCAATGTAGGTGCTACCGATCCATTAACCGGTGAGCAGTCTGGTAATGCCATGCGGGTTGAACTGACCTCGCAAATGCAGAATATTGACTTGCGTGTGTATCATAACCAGGCCGATAGCGGCTTTTACAATACTGCTTCGCCAGTGAGTGCCGGACGCAAGGAAAGTGGTATTAAGGCACAAACCCGTATCGACAAGCTGGGTTTGTTGCGTGTGGAAGCTATCCGTACCGAAGACCAGAGTAATCAGGGCGTGCGTCAGGGTGCGTCTGCCAGTCTGGAGCGGGCTATTAACCGTATTTTGTCGCTGGAAGTGGGTTTGCGTTACTACCGCGAAACTGCTAATGCTGCATCTTTAAGTAGCGCGCAGGTAACGCCCTATGACGGCACAACTGCCCGTGTGAAGCTGAATACCGCCCTGCCATGGGATGGCTCTTCCGCCTTTGCAGAATACGAGCAGGATATTGCCGATAGCAGCCGTCGTGTGTTTGCTGTGGGCGGTAACTACCAGATTACCCCGAATGCACGTTTGTATGCACGTCAGGAAATTTTGTCCAGCATTAATGGTCTGTATGAACTGAATGATACCCAGCGCCGCAATACCACCGTGCTGGGCATTGACAGCGCGATTGCGCGGGATTCCTCGGTGTTTAGTGAATACCGGGTGCGCGATGGCATCAGTGCACGTGAGGCTGAAGCTGCCATGGGCCTGCGTAACCGCTGGGAAGCGGCCAAGGGTGTTTATTTCAACACCAGCTTTGAAAAGATAAAAGTACTGGAAGGCGTGGACAACCTGTCGCAGGATTCTACCGCGTTATCCTTGGGCGTGGAGTATCTGGCTGATCCGGACTGGAAAGCAGTTGGCCGTATGGAAGTGCGCTGGGCTACCCAGTCCACCACCACCCTGAATACGCTTGGTTTTGCCTATAAGCTGACTGATGACGTGACCATGCTGACCAAGAATGTGTTCAGTAAGACCGAGAACAAGTCTGATACCTCCGGTGGTCGCGTGGTAGACCGCTTCCAGCTGGGTGCGGCTTACCGTGATTCGGACACCAACCGCTTTGATGCGCTGACCAAACTGGAATATCGTTATGATGATAACCAGACCAACGTCAGCAGCCCGTACCTGCGTAATGTGTATATTCTGTCTAATCACATGAATTACCATCCGACGCGTGCAGTGACAGTGTCCGGTCAGTATGCCATGAAATATGTGCAGGACGATTTTAACGGCATTAAGAGCAATGGTACGGCGCAAATGCTGAACGGCCGTTTTATGTATGATATTAATGAGCGCTGGGATGCCGGTATTAATGCCGGTGTGCTATGGAGCGATGTTAGCGATGGTAAGCGCTTCCTGCTGGGAGCGGAAGTTGGTTACCTGCTGGCAGCGAACCTGTGGGTGTCTGCCGGGTATAACTTTGCCGGTTACCGTGATGATGACCTGACCGATAGCGACACCACGATTAAAGGCGCTTACATGCGTTTCCGCTTCAAGTTTGATGAAGACCTATTCAGCTTTAAGAACACGGCTGTTAACAAGTCACAGGAGCCAGGCAATGCTGCACGCTAATCACAAGGTACTGCTACAGTGTTTACTGGCTGCCGGTTTAGGTGTTGGCAGCACTATCGCCTATGCTACGGAGGCTGTGCCTGCCGATACCGTGGCAGTTGATACTGTGGCAGCGGATGGCGTGGGCACTAGCATTGCAGTTAGCCCTGCCAGTACAGATACCGCGCAAGTGGTGATGCAGGCCCCAGAACCGGCTATCAGTAAAGACCCTGTGCTGGCTGGTTTGCAAACCCGGTTACAGCCATTTTTAGCCAGTGATGATGCCTGGGTGCGTTACCATGCCGAAAAAGCCAAAACATGGCTGGTATATGCGGCCAATGAGCGTTCGGAACGCAGCTTAAGTGTGGCGAAAAAAGAAGCGCTGGCGGAAGCGACCCGTTTAACCGAACAACTGGAAGCCAAGGCCGAGATTTCGCCAACCACCAAAGTGCTGTCGGTATCCAAGGTGATGCGCCGCGATTTATGGACCACGGCAGAGTTGTTAAAGCAGCATCCCGGTTTTGACTGTGCCAGTGGTGATGTGGCGCAGGCCGAGGTGATGCTGGTATGGGCTGCGGCCGAGCATTGCGAGCTGGGCTGGCGCCATTCGCGCGAGCCATTTGGTGCGGCAGAGCGGCTGATTGATAAAGCCACCTATTCTGCCTTTAACTGCCGTGAAGATTTGCCAAAAACGCTGCCTAAGCTGGATTATCCCAGTATGGAATCCTTAAATGGGACACAGTCCGGCTGCCATGGGGTGGTGGGACAATGGCCAATTGTGGCATCCGCACCAGCACCTGTGGTAACTGCAACGGAACCTGTGGTGCTTGCACCTGTAGCGGTTGTGGTGGCACCGGTTGTGCCTGTTATTCCAAATATCATCCATTTTGCGCTGGATAAATCCAGCCTGTCGGCAGAGTCAGTTCAGGTACTGGATCAGGTGGTTGCTGGCTTAAAGCAAAACCCTGATTATTCGGTCACGCTGTATGGCTATACCGATAACCGCGCCAGCGCGGCCTATAACCTGGCTTTGTCCAAACGCCGTGCACAAAGTATTGCTGATTACCTGACCAAAAACAGTATTGCCAGCAATCGCATAGCCATTGTCGCACAAGGCAAGAAAGCCACTATTGATGACAGCAGTGCGCTGATGGGACATGCCTTGAGCCGCCGTGTGGAATTGGCGTATGCCAGTGCCGATGGTAAGGAAGTGCAGTCCATCCCGCAGCGTGACGATGTACAGCTGGAGCGTTAGTCCGGCTGTTTAATGATTCAAAAAAACGGCCTATATAGGCCGTTTTTTATTGGTTGTTTATAAAGCTAAACTGATTTTCCGCTCACCTGCCGATACAGCGCCAGGGTGTTATCGGTCATCTGTTGCAACGAAAACTGGTTGACCGGTGCTGGTGGCTCCGGCTGTTGCAACAGGCGATTCATGGTGTCTAACAGGGCATGCTGATTTTCCGGCTCTACCAGCCCCACCGGATAGCATAACGACAGGATTTCTGCCACACCACCACGCTTCCAGCCTACTACCGGGGTGCCCAGCGACAGGGCTTCCAGTGCGGTACGGCCAAAGGTTTCTGCCTGGGTGGACAAGGACAGCACGATATCGCTAATGGCCAGCCATTCGCGGATATCACTGCGGTGCCCGACAAAAGTAATATCATTTTTCAGGTTCATATCTTCTACACGCTGGTTCAGCTCGTCCAGATAGCCCTGCTTTTTCTCGTCTGCACCACCCACCACTACACCGTGTACCGGAAAGTGCTCTTTCAGGCTGGCTATCAGGTCAAACAGATATTCGTGACCTTTTAAGCGGGTAATGCGGCCCGGCAGGGTAATCAGCACTTTGTTTTCCAGTTGCGGGAACAGTTGGTAGGTTTGCTGCCACCAGGCTGCCGAAGGCTGGTAGCCATGCGGGAATTCCTGCGGGTTAATGCCGCGGTAAATGCGCACAATACTTTCCGGTGGGCAGTGCGGGTAGTGGTTTTTAATATAATCCACCACGCTGTCAGATACGGCAATCACCCGTTCTGCCTGGGTCATAATCGCGCTGTAACGATTCACCGAATAAAAGCCATGCACGGTACTGATTAAATGTGGGCGTTTGGCAGCAGGAATACCGCGCAGGGCAAAATGGGTCAGCCAGGCTGGAATACGTGAACGCACATGCACTACATCCGGCTGCTGTTGCAGTATCAAACGGCGTAAGGGGCGAATTTGCAGCAGGCTAAACAGCGACTTGCGGTGAATAGGTAGGGTCAGGTGCCGGGTGCCTTCCTGTTCCAGTTGTGGCACCAAACGGCCACCATTGGATACCACCACGGATTGGTGTCCGGCAGCCACCAGCGCACGGCCAATTTCCAGCGTACCGCGCTCTACACCGCCACTATTAAGCTCTGGAAGTAGCTGCATGATTTTCATGGTGTTGTCCGTTACAGGCATGTTGATCGACAATTATATGCCAATCTTGGGTACTCAGGGTTATCGGATAACGACTTTAGTTGATAGCGCTACGATGCATGACACTGTGCTATACTTTCTTTTAGTTAGTGTTTGTTGGTGCAGAAATGAGTCAGATGCTTGAGCTCTTTGGCCAGTATGGTTACTGGAGTGTATTTGCCGTGGTACTGGTGGTGCAGCTGGGCGCACCATTACCTGTACTGCCACTGTTTTTACTGGTTGGCTCATTTGCCCTGCATGATCCCGTGCTGGGGTTATTGTCGTTGCTCGCTGCGGTAATAGCGTCGCTGATTGGTGATGGCGTGTGGTATCTGGCCGGGCGGCGTTATAAGCATCGCATCCTGCACGTGTTGTGCCGTATTTCCATGTCACCGGATTCCTGTGTGCGACAAACCGAAGGTGCTTTTCATCGCTGGGGTATAGCCACGCTGGTGGTTGCCAAATTTGTACCGGGGCTGGCGACACTGGCACCACCTTTGGCGGGTGCGCTGGGCTTGGGGCGTGGTGTATTTTTCCTGTTTTCGCTGATTGGTGCTGCTTTATGGGCCGGTGTATGGATTGTGCTTGGCGGTATCTTCAACCAGCAAATTCAGTTAGTGCTCAGCCATATTGAAAGCTGGGGCAAGGGCGCGGCAGTACTGCTGGGTAGCCTGCTGCTGTTATATATGCTGTATCGCTGGTGGCAGCGCTATTATCTGCGCTTGCTGGCCAAAGTGGCCCGGGTGAGTGTGCATGAACTGGCGGACTGGCTACAGCAGCAGGAGCAACCGTTGTTGCTGGACGCACGTTCCGAACTGGCGCGTGATATGGACACGGTAAAAATTTACGGTGCACAATTGTTTGATGCAACAGCACTACGCCGCTCAGCGCGGCAGTTGCGGCCAGTGCATGCCATTGTGGTGTACTGTTCCTGCCCGAATGATGTGACCGCCCTGCGGGTTGCCGGTTATTTGCGCCGCAAGGGCTTTAAGGCGCATGTATTGTCCGGTGGTCTGGATGCATGGAAAGAAGCTGGCTTTGTGCTGGAGCCCAGTGCGATGGGCAGGGTGGGATAGGCGATGGCTAAACCATTGCCGTTGATCCATTGTTCAAAAATTAATTAGTAAACCAGTCCTCGTTTGGAGCTTTTGCAAGAAAGTTTGTATGGGCTTTGTGGGCTTCGCCCTGAGCTGCGACTAAAGCAGCGCAAGACCGTAAACAGCCCGATTCCTATATAAGCAATGCGATAGTTTGGCTATAACATTGCCTACAGCACTTCATCCCCCGCCACTTCAATCTCGCCCCGCTGAATAGCCTGTATAAATTCGGCATAATCCTCCGCATTGCGGTTGGCATAAGCTATGGCATAGTCCTGTAATACATCAACCATTAGCTCGCCCTCACCCAGATAGCCCATCAGCACGTCGGCATTACCGGCCTTGCCATGTGCATGCGCCAAGGCCATGCCACAGCTCTCGGCATATTCATGGA
>JASLIR010000385.1 GCA_030152125.1 Alkanindiges sp. | reverse complement strand
GATGTAGCAGCACAGGGCGTAGCCACACAAACAGCAGCAGCACAGGAGCAAGCACCATGAGCAGCAGTCTGAAAATCCAGAATGTGTATAAATCCTTTCCTGCCAAAACAGTAAAGGGTGCCAAGGAAAAACCGGAAGCATTTGTGGCGGTGGATAATGTGTCGCTGGAGCTAAAGGCGGGCGAGTTTCTGGCCATTGTAGGGCCAAGCGGCTGTGGCAAATCCACTCTGCTGGACTTGCTGGCCGGCTTGACCGCACCAACAGCCGGGCAGATTACGATTGACGGCAAGGCAGTGACCGGGCCGGGGCTGGATCGTGGCATTGTGTTCCAGCAGTACGCGCTGTTTCCGTGGCTAACCGCACTGGGCAATATTGAATTTGGCCTGGAGGCCAAAGGCGTTGCTAAAGCAGAGCGGCGCACCATCGCCAAGCATTATTTACAACTGGTTGGGCTGGGGGAGTTTGAACAGCATTATCCGGCCGAGCTTTCCGGCGGTATGAAGCAGCGCGTGGCGATTGCCCGCAGCCTGGCCTATGACCCTAATGTGCTGCTGATGGATGAGCCCTTTGCCGCACTGGATGCGCAAACCCGCGAAACGCTACAGGCCGAGCTGTTGCGGATCTGGCAGCAAACCGGCAAGACCATCATTTTTATTACCCACAGCATTGATGAGGCGATTTATCTGGGCCAGCGCATTGCCATTATGACCTCACGCCCGGGGCGCATTAAACAGATTATCGAGGTGCCAGCCAATTTGCGTGGCGATACCGACGATGTGCGTTCCAGCCAGGCATTTGGCCAGTTGCGCCATGAGGTATGGAGCCTGCTGCGTGAAGAAGTGCTGAAGGCGCAGGAACAGGAAAAGCGCAAGCAGCTGGAAACACTGAATTAACTAAAATACAAGGAGCCTTAGCATGTCTGGTTCAAAACAGGCACTTGCCTTACCCAAAAACACCCTGAAAGCAGTGGACAGTATTGCGGGGAATTTTCCTGCCAAGCCGGCCCGAATTGATTTCAGTTTTGTTGTTACCATCTTTAAGCGTTCCATAGCCATTATTCTTTTCCTGGCTGTATGGGAGGTATTACCGCGCCTTGGGCTGGTGGATGCGGCTTTTCTGCCGCCGCTATCCACCGTGCTGGTAAGTGGCTGGCAACTGATTGAAAACGGCCAACTGCTTACCCACCTGCAAGCCAGCCTGCTGCGTTCCATCAGCGGTTTTGTGGTGGCGATTGCCATCGCCATTCCACTAGGGCTGGCGATTGGCTGGTATACCCGCTTTGCCGAGTTTATTAACCCGCTGCTGGAGTTGTTCCGCAACACGGCCGCGCTGGCGCTGTTGCCGGTATTTATCCTGTTTCTGGGCATTGGCGAGGCCTCCAAGATTGCCCTGGTGATTTATGCCTGCACCTGGCCTATTTTGCTCAATACCATTAGCGGGGTGCGCAATGTTGACCCACTGCTGATCAAGTCTGCGCGTACCATGGGCTTAAGTCCTGTAAAGCTGTTCCACAAGGTGATCCTGCCGGCAGCGGTACCGACTATTTTTGTGGGGATTCGTCTGGCTGGTGCGTTTTCGGTACTTATTCTGGTGGCGGCGGAAATGGTAGGTGCCAAAGCCGGGCTGGGTTACCTGATCAATTATGCGCAGTACAACTTCCAGATTCCGGAGATGTTTTTCGGCATCATCAGCATTACCTGTGTAGGCCTGTTGTTTAATTACACCCTGCTTGCCATTGAAAAACGCCTGACGGCATGGAAATCGGAACGCCATTAACCGGACAGGGGCGGTAGCTTATATGCAAGTATTTAATAAACTGATCAAACACGGCATGCTGCTGGTACTGCTTGCCGGGCTATCCGCCTGTGACAACAGCACCAGCAAAACTGCCAGTAGTGCAGCTAGCGCAAATGGCGGGCTGGAGTCGGTAGAATTTAATTATCTGGGTTCGCCCGGTACCGTGACACCGCTGGAACTGGCAGAAGACCTGGGTTATCTGGCACCGATAAAACTGGTGTATCAGGGGGTTTCCACTGGTGGGCCACAGGGTATTCAGTCGGCATTAACCGGTGACTCCGATATCAGCAGCCCCAGCTTTGCCGGATCGGCAGTGAAAATGGTTGCCAGTGGCGTGCCGGGCACGGTGGTGGTGGCGTCCTACGGCACCTTTGATGATCCCTTTGCCGGTTATTATGTGCTGAATGACAGCCCGGTTAAATCTGCCCGCGATCTGATTGGTAAAAAGGTTGGCACCAATATTATGGGTGCACAGGTGGAATTTATGCTGAAGGAGTACCTGAAGCGTGGTGGCCTGAGCCCGGAGGAAATTAATCAGGTGACCCTGCTGGTGCTGCCACCGGGAACAGCCGAACAGGCACTGCGTAACCGCCATGTGGATGTAGCCCCACTGGGTGGGCCAGCCATTGAGCGGGGCGGGGTAACACGCCTGTACCGTGACTATGAACTGGTAGGCAACCTGACTACAGGCACCTATGTGATGTCTAACCGCTATATCAAGGCACACCCCAACACCACACGCAAGGTGGTAAGTGGTATTGCCCAGGCCATTGAATGGACACGGCAGCACCCGCGTGAACAAGTGATTGCGCGTTTTGAACAGATTATGCAAAAGCGCCAGCGTACTGAAAATGCGGCCCTGCTGAAATACTGGACAGGCTGGGGCGTACCAACCCAGGGCGGGCAGTTTAAGGATGCCGATTTTAAGGTGTGGGTGGACTGGCTAATTAAAGACGGACAGATTAAACCGGGGCAGATTGATTATAAAAAAATATATACTAATCAGTATAACCCCTATTCAAAAACTGCAGGCTGAGGGTTTTATTCAATAAAAGGCAGATAATAGTTCCGGTTTGCAAAAAAATGGGATAACTAAGGCAAATTTATAATTTCTATTCGTCGGATTATTAATGCACTATGAGCCATATATGATGATATGGGGGAGAACTAATGTCATTGATAACCCATCCTAGCACCAAACATTTGGTGAGAACGGAACGTGCTACTGCCATGGTGTTTGAAGATTATAAATCCCGTGAGTTATTGTCGCGTATTGAGCAGATTGCCCCCAGTGAGGCCAGTGTACTGATTATTGGCAATACCGGCACCGGCAAGGAACTGGTGGCCCGCCAGGTTCACCAGATGAGCCAGCGCAAGCAGGCACCTTTCATTGCAGTTAACTGTGGTGCCTTTACCGAATCACTGGCGGAAAGCGAGCTGTTCGGCCACGAAAAAGGCGCTTTTACCGGCGCAATCAATACCAAGGTTGGCTGGTTTGAGGCAGCCAATAACGGCACCCTGTTCCTGGACGAAGTAGGTGACCTGTCCCCGTCCATGCAGGTGAAGCTGTTACGCGTGTTGCAGGAGCGTGAAATTGTACGGGTTGGCTCCTTAAAGCCGATAAAGCTGAATGTACGGGTGATTGCGGCCACCAATGTACATCTGGAAGAGGCCGTACAGGCCGGCAAGTTCCGCGAAGATTTATTTTACCGCCTGAATGTTGCCCTGCTGAAAGTGCGGCCACTGGCCGAGCGCCCGGGGGATATCCTGCCGCTGGCCAATCATTTTGTGGCGGAATACTGCAAGCGGCTGGGCTATCCACTGGCTACCTTTAGCCCGGCTGCGGAACAGAAATTATTAAAATATCCTTATCCGGGCAATATCCGCGAGCTGGAAAATGCCATTCATCACGCTTTGCTGGTGTGCAAGAACCACCAGATCCAGCCCACCGATTTCTGTTTTGCCTCGCTGTCGGCCAGTCTGAATTTGCGCCAGATTTCAGAGCTGGAAAAAAGCACCACCACCATTCCGCGTACCGATTTATTGCCCAAGCAGTTGTTGCAGCACGCCTTGCTCAGTTTGTTTGAATCAGCGCATACCTACCCGGACGAAGTACTGGATCGCCTGATTGAGGAAGCCACCATTCGCATTGCCTATGAGTATTGCCACCGTAATCAGGTGCAAACTGCCAAGCTACTGGGAATAAGCCGTAATATTGTCAGGGCACGCCTGGTGAAATACGGTCTGGTAGGGCCGGACAAGGCACATGATATTTTTGGTGATGGCTTGCTGAATTAAGGGCTGTTTTTAAAGCAGCCTTCCACCCCGGCCTCCCTTGCACTGCGGTTTAAAAACAATGCTTTA
>JASLIR010000353.1 GCA_030152125.1 Alkanindiges sp. | reverse complement strand
CTATTAAGGCTTGGGTACTATTTAAAGTACGCCCCTTCTTTTTGCGTATGGTCGGTTTTATCAATTACGCGACCCAGCTCCGGCAAATGCTCTTTCAGGGTTGTTTCAACACCCTGCTTCAGGGTCACATCCACTGCTGAGCAGCCCTGACAACCGCCACCAAACTGTAACACCGCAGTCAGGCCATGTGTTTCATCTTCAAACAGCTCAACCAGGCTCACGTTACCGCCATGCGAGGCCAGGCCAGGATTGATTTCTGCCTGCAGGATATAAGCAATGCGCTCTTCGATGGACGCATCACTGCCCACACGCGGCACCTTGGAATTAGGCGCTTTAAATGTCAGCTGACCACCAAAGCGGTCCTTGTTGTAATCAATCACCGCATCGCGTAAATAAGGAATGGATGGGGTGTCGATAAACGCCGGAAAGTGTTCATAAGTCTGCTTATAATCCAGTACGTTCACCTCTTCAGGCGCACTATAAGCCATACAGCACTCAGCACGCGCCGTGCCTGGATTTTCCACAAAAACACGCACGCCAATACCGGGAGTATTCTGTTTTGCCAGTAAATCCTGCAAATACTCTTGCGCAGAAGGGGTAATCAACAAATTAGGCACATTCGCTTCGTCATTCACTTCTACGTTGGCAACGGTGCTACTTTCAGCGGACATAAATCTACTCCTGACAAACAGGTCAACATCATAGCTTATGATGGAGGGCATTACAGTAAATTCAAGCTGAATTTACGCTTTTTCCCATGATACCCATTATTTCTAGGCTTAATTGCCGCCACTACAGCCATGCATAAGGCATCTGCGGTCACAGTAAGCACCGCAATACGCATATAAATAACCATAATTTTGCAATAAAAGTGCAGTAGTATCCGGCTTAACCAGTGCTTTGCTGCTTATATTTAGCTTTACTGTATCAACATGCAACAATTCTGTTCATGCCGCTATAAATACTTTAGTATCCATGGTTTATAAACTCCTAAAAGCTCATTTTTGTATTTTGGCTAATTTATGCTCGGTACAACTTTTTCCCATACGCTGGCAATCATCATCATCACCTGTGTTGTGTCTGTCATAGCATTTAACAACAGCGTCGTGATGAACCGGCTATTGATGTGGCCACCAGCCGTACAGCGCGGACAATTCGACCGCTTTATTACCTATGGCTTTGTGCATGCACAGGATGGTGGCGTACATTTGCTGTTTAACATGATCACGCTGTATTTTTTTGGCCGCGCCATTGAGCATTTTTATCGTCATTATTTTGCCGGAATGGGCTTTATTTTATTTTATATGGCCGCTTTGGTTGTTGCCATTTTACCCAGCTATATAAAGCACCGTAATGATGCACGCTATATGAGCCTTGGTGCTTCCGGTGCCGTATCGGCCATTTTGTTTGCCTATATTTTATTTGCCCCATGGAACCTTATTTTTGTATTTTTTATTCCGGTACCAGCCATTGTGTACGCAGTACTTTACACGGCATACACGCTGTATGCTGCCAGACGTGGTCAGGACAATATCAATCATAGTGCCCATTTATACGGTGCTGCATTTGGGGTAATTGCCACCATTGCCATAGAGCCTGCCCTGCTGAATGAATTTATCCATAAACTGACCAGCTTTAAGACAAACTATTAATGAACAGATGCTGGATTTCGCAGCACTTACCAGCATCTGTTCAACTGTATAATCACAACCAACTCTCTGTATTTTAAAACATATATACTAGTTATCTGATTATCAGATACTGTTTTCTGTTTTGCTTATTTTTCTTAAAAAAGACTTAAATATAGCATCCTCATTATTATTCAAACTTATTTAAGCTAATAATGCATTGAGGATTCACTATGCAGCGCCATCCTAAAACCCTGCTGGCAATCAGCCTGTTTATTGCCATGGCAGGCTTAACTGGCTGTGACGACAACGATACCGAAGACAGCACCGTTGCCGCGCCAAAACAGCCCAATGTGCTATTTATTATGGCCGATGACCTGGGCTATTCCGATATAGGTGCCTTTGGGGGAGAAATTAAAACCCCGAACCTGGATGCGTTGGCCAGTGAAGGCCGCCTGCTGAGTGACTACCACACCGCCCCTACCTGCTCGCCAACCCGTTCCGAGCTACTATCCGGCACTGACCACCATCTGGCAGGCATTGGTGCCATGGCAGAACTGACACCGCCACACCTGCAGGGCAAGCCGGGTTATGAGGGCTATTTAAATGCAAAAGCTTTATCCCTGCCGGAAATATTAAAAGATAACGGCTACCATACCTATATGGCTGGTAAATGGCACCTGGGCCTGACTGAAGAGTTAAGTCCCAAGGCACGCGGCTTTGAAAAATCCTTTGCCCTGTTGCAAGGTTTGGACCTGCATTTTAAAACCCAGCCTGCTGGTGTAACCCGCCCCGGCACCTACCGTGAAGATGGCAAACTGGTAACGCTGCCGGACGGTTATTTTTCTACCAATTATTATACCGACAAGCTGATTAGCTATATCGACCAGAATAAAACCGATGGCAAACCGTTCTTTGGCTATGCGGCTTATACTGCCCCACACTGGCCAATTCAGGCACCGGATGATTTTATCGACCGCTATAAAGGCAAATACGATGCCGGTTATGAGGTGATTCGGGACGCACGTATTGCCAGGCAGAAACAGCTGGGCATTATTCCACAGGACTTTAAACCAGCCACGCCATTATTGACAGTTAATGTGCCGAAACAGCGTGGTACCTGGGCCGAGCTGACTGCCGAACAGCAAAAGTTTGAAGCCCGTAAAATGGAAGTGTACGCAGGCATGGTAGAAAACCTGGACTACAACATTGGCCGCCTGATCACATATCTGAAACAGAACAAGCTGTACGATAACACCTTAATCTTCTTTGTATCCGATAATGGTGCCGAAGGCTTTGAACGCGGTTCGCCCACCGGTTACGACAACAGCTATGACAATATTGGCCGTGCCACTTCCTATCATTACATTGGGCCACGCTGGGCAGAAGTCAGCGCTACACCTTTCCATTTGTGGAAAGACACTGCAGGCGAAGGGGCTACCACTGCACCTGCCATTGTACGCCTGCCCAACCAGAGCCGCTCGGAAAGCATTTACCGTGGCTTTGCCTCGGTGACTGACGTACTGCCAACCATTCTGGATATTTCTTCTATCAAGAATCCAGGCGCCAACTATCAGGGCCGTACGGTACATCCAATTACTGGCCTATCATGGATTCCGGTACTGAAAAACCAGAAAGCCAGCGTACGTGAAGACAACTATGTGTTTGCGGATGAACTGCATGGCAACAAATATGCCCGCAACAAGCAGTGGAAAATTGCTTTCCAGAACGTGCCATCACTGGGCACTGGTAAATGGGAGCTGTATAACCTGACCAGTGACCGTGGTGAACGTGAAGATGTGTCGGCACAGCACCCGGACGTATTGAATAACCTGATTGGCGTGTATAACAAATATACTCAGGACAATGGTGTGCTACCTTATAACGCCAGTGAAGCTGGTAGCCAGTAAAACAGCATGCGTTTTATTGTTCAATCTGTACAAGCGCAGCACCCGGCTCGGGTGCTGCTATCTGCTAGCCTGCTGTGCGGTGTGCTGCTATCACTCTCCGCCTGTCAGCGTAGTGAGCAAACGCCGTCCAAACCCGGGGCAACTGCAGAGCCATCTGCAAGCACTATCCCCTTGCAACTGGGCAACCTGTCCAATTGCCAGCAATACGCTGGCTTACCCCAAGGCTGGCCTAAAGATAAGACGGCAGGCATGGCTTATATTCCTGGTGGCCAGTTTCAGCTTGGTTCGACCCAGGGCTATCGTGATGAGTTGCCCTTAAGCAGTGGTCAGCCAACTGCTATCAAGGCATTCTGGATTGACCAGACCGAAGTGACCAATGCCCAGTTTGCCAGCTTTGTAAAAGCCACCCACTATATGACTGATGCGGAAAAACAGGGCGGTGCGGCAGTGTTTATTGCACCTAAAACTGGAGAAGCCATTCACAACAACAGCTGGTGGCATTATATAAAAGGTGCTAACTGGCAGCACCCGACAGGCTCCCACAGTAACATTGAAGCTAAAGCCCATGAACCAGTGGTGCTAATTACCCGTAACGATGCCGAGCATTATGCAGTTTGGCTGGGGCGAGATTTACCCACCGAAGCACAATGGGAATATGCCGCCAAAGCGCAGGCTGGTCACAACAAACCGCAGGCTGGCAATGACCAGCAGCAGGCACATGCCCCACATGATGCCCATGGCGCACCTGCTGCCAATTACTGGCAGGGTGATT
>JASLIR010000351.1 GCA_030152125.1 Alkanindiges sp. | reverse complement strand
TAACAATCAGATAAACTTTCAGGCAGGGAATGGGATATCACTTTTATACGCTGAAATTCAGGCAATAAAAAACCCGCTTTATGTTTACACGCATATGCAATGTAAGGAAAGCGGGCCAGGAGAAATTAAATACTGGTTTATGCTGCCACAGACAGGCGTGCAGCAATTTCGGAGAGCGCCTGATCAATCAGTTCGCGTGCTTCTGGTACGCAACGGCCACAGCAGGTACCCAAGTCCAGTTCGTCTCGTACTTCACGAAAACTGTTGGCGCCATTTTCGACACTTTCAGTAATTTGACTATCAGTAATACCACGACACAGACAAACGTACATAGAGATATTTCTCAGTGCAGGATCAAATAATATACATATATTATTGATAATTGTTCTCAAATGTCAAGATGTCTTGTTCTTGTTTGCGACGAATTCGCAATCATTTTTGTAAATGAGAATCTAATGCTGTTGTACAGCTATAAAAAAGCCGCACACGGGTGCGGCATAATCATCTGAAATAAAAGGCTATTTGAAATAAAAGGCTATTTGGAATTGAACTAATTATTTAATTCCATAATACCGTCCATTTCCACCAGTGCAGCACGTGGCAGGGTGTTAATACCCAGTGCCGCGCGGGCAGGATATGGCTGGGCAAAATACTCACCCATAATCTGGTTAACCAACTGGAAGTTACCAAGGTCGGTCAGAAAAATATTCAGCTTGGCAATATCGGCCAGCGACCCGCCGGCAGCTTCACATACGGCTTTCAGGTTATCAAACACGCGGCGGATTTGTAGTTCAATCCCATCCACCAGTTGCATGCTGTATGGGTCCAGGCCAATCTGGCCGGACAAATAAACCGTGTTGCCAATTTTAATAGCCTGGGAGTAGGTGCCAATTGCAGCAGGTGCCTGTTCACTGTGGATGACAGTACGTGTCATGAATTGCTCCGTGAATTTAAAGTTTTGTTATCATAACGGATTAACGCGTTAAGCTAAAGAATCTTGTTTAATTGTGCTGATGTTACTGTTAAACATATTATTTGGTAAGCGCGTCACACTTGGGAAATCCAGCAGCATGCGCAATTCGCGGATTACCCGTGCCAGATGGTCACGGTCCCGCACAATAATGGACAGGCAGGCTTTATCCTCATGCTGGCTAAGCTGTTCTACCCCGGCATTTAACTGGCGAATGGTATAAATAACTTCTGTAGTCTGTTCGTCATCCAATTTTTTATCGATACTTAAGTATACCGAAAAGCGTGGATCATCTTCCTGCTGGTTTTGCCATTGCAGGCGAATAATGTCTTCCGGGTGCAGTTGCTGTTCATGCTGGATATTACCGCAGCGCGAACGATGCACAATCAGCCCACGGCGGGTCAGATGGCCCTGAATCGGGTCGCCCAGAATCGGTGTGCAGCAGTTGGCATATTTCACATCAATGCCATCGGTGCCACGGATCAGGTGATCCGAGTCTTCAAACAGTTTGCTTTGCTGCGAGTCATCCGCATATATGCGCGAGGCTACCAGTTGCGGCAGCAGGTCGCCCAGCGCAATCTGTTCAAACAGCGCTTCCGGGGAGGCGATATGGCGCCACTCCAGAATGTTTTTCCAGTCATTCGGGCTTAAGTCGCTCAAACTATGGTTATACAGCTTCAGGGCGCGGTTTAAGGCTTGCTGGCCTACCAGACGCTGGTCATCAATATCCTGATTACGCAGTACATGCTGAATGGAGCGACGGGCCTTTTGGGTGTTGACGAAACTGAGCCAGTCCGGGTTTGGGGTAGCCAGCACATCGGTAATAATTTCCACCACTTGACCGCTGCTTAAGGGCGTACTGAGCGGGCGGATGATGCCATCAATTTTGGCACCAATGGCATGGTTGCCTAAAAACAGGCTGGCTGCATAGGCAAAATCAACTGCTGTGGCACCTTTGGGTAATTCGTGCAGGTCGCCATCCGGTGTGGAAACCAAAATTTTCTCGCGGTGCAGGTAATCCAGCAGGGCATTTAACGTGGTTTTGGCGCAGTCACGGTCAATCAGCTCGCTCAGGTTGTGCAGCGAGGCCTGAATGGCCGAGCGGCTGGCTTGCGGGGCAGATTCACCTAGTACCACTCCCAAGCGGGCTGCTTCACGCATACGCGGGGTTTGCATGCTTAAATCCAGCGTGGTGACTTCGCCACGCAAGGATAAAATAAGGGCCTGATTACCACCCGGTAAGGGGTTACGGATATGGTCGGCACGATACAGCACATGGTAATGTTGTTGCAGGTACAGGGATAACTGGTCACAGGCAGCCACACTGTCCAGCACAATTTCAAAGGCATGGGTGTGGATGAGCGAGTTTAAATCCGACTTGTTCTTTAAAAAGCGTTGAAACAGCTGGATGTTGTTGTCTTTTTCCTGCAGCGAGCCATGTAAACCCAGTGCGTTAATGGTATTGCTTAATCGTTCCGCCCAGATTTTCTGGTAGGTTTCACGCTGCGTGCGGGTGTTTTGCAGGGCTGTATTGATGCGGTTATACAGCACGGGATCCAGGTTTTCATAGCACAGCAGTTCCAGCCGGTCGGCAATGTCATTCATCCCTACCAGACGGGCCATGGGTACAAAAATATCGTAGGTTTCCTTGGCAATCCGTTCGCGCTTGCTGGGTATCAGGGCATCCAGTGTGGACATGTTATGCAGGCGGTCAGCCAGCTTAATAATAATGACGCGCGGGTCGTGCAGGGTAGCCAGCAGAATTTTACGGAAGGAGGCCGCTTTATTGTCCTGTTTGTCCTTGGAGATGGTCAGTTTGGTAACCCCATCAACCAGTTCGGCTACTGTTTCACCAAAAATGCGGGCAATTTCTTCCTTGCTGATGTCGGTGTCTTCAATCACGTCGTGCAGCAGGGCCGCCATGATGCTGTCGGCATCCAACTGCATATTGCCCAGAATACAGGCCACGGCAATAGGGTGCAGGATATAAGGCTCACCACTTTTACGTACCACGCCGTTATGTGCCGCATCAGCAAACTCGCAGGCAGCCAGAATCTGCTGAATGGTTTCAGCGGATAAGTAGTGCTTGAGAATAGTGGCAAGCTGCTGCTGGGCATGACGAATATCGTCGCCGGGCATGGTATCTTCCTGTAGAAAATAAAACGTAACAATCAACCTTCTAATGAAAGGCAAATGACCTTTCTTGTCAATTGTTAATTTGATTTTAAGTGATAAATTTATTAATTAAAATAAAAAACCCAATCAGGATTGAACGGATTGGGTTCTTTATAACACAAATGTAGCGGCTTACCTGATTAGAAGCTAAAACCTTCGAGATTCAGGCTTGGTGCCAAAGCCAGATCCAGGCTGGATGGCTGCAGGTTTTCATCTTTTTGCTTGAGGATGTCACGGGTTACATGGCCTTCAGCAATTTCGCGCAGCGCCATCACGGTTGGTTTGTCGTTATCCCAAGGCAGTGTTGGTTCGCTAATGCCACGCGCTAGTTGACGGGCACGTTTGGACGCAACAAGAACCAGTTCAAAGCGGTTTTCTACCGCACCCAGGCAATCTTCTACAGTTACACGTGCCATGTCGGTTCTCGCGTTTAGAATAAGGTTGAATGGAAAGACCGCGTATTATAGGCGCTTTTTGTCTAATTCTCAAGCGAAAAGCGCCGTATGTCGTTTAGGTCGACTATTCAAACAGTTGCAGTACCGGTTTCCATTGTTCCTGCAAGCCGGTATACAGTTTTTGCGACTGGTCAAACACACCCAGGCCTTGGGCAGCCAGTTGTGGGTAGGCGGTTCGTTCGGTAATCCAGCCAATGGCCGGATGGCCAATTTTATCGAAAAACTCCTGCAGCTGCTTGCTGGAGGCGGCTTGCGGTTTAACCCGGTTGGCTAACAGGTGTACCTGCACTTTGCCCTTGCGTACCCGCTTGATGTCATCAATATTTTTTAAAAAGCGCTGGGTGCTGTCGATGTCAAAAAAGGACGGTTGCAGCGGGGTAATAATGGTGTGGCTTTCACTAATAAGCTGTTCTGCATGATCCCCGGTTAAGGCACCCGGTGCATCAATAATCAGCCAGTCGGTTTTTTTAGGTGCTTCACCAATGCTTTTTTCATTACGCCAGTCCACGCTGGCAATTTTGCTGGCGTGTTCAGGCCGCAGTTTTAGCCATTGCAGTGAAGATTTTTGCGGGTCGGCGTCGGCCAGTGCCACTTTATGGCCCTGTTTGGCTAGTGCGGTTGCCAGGGTGATG
>JASLIR010000296.1 GCA_030152125.1 Alkanindiges sp. | reverse complement strand
GCGAACACCAGCTGGAAATGGCGGGCCTGGCGGGTATTGACTGGGCATCACGTGTGCACATTGCGTCTATTTTGACCCTGAACAAGTTCCAGAATAAAACCTACTTTTATGGTGTGACTGGCCTGCAAAACTATGGCTTGCTAAATGACCCGGCATTGCCTGCGCCCATTACGCCAACTGCCTTATGGTCGCTGGGTGGTACTACGGGCGATACGGTGTATGAGGACATTCGCCGCCTGTTTGCCAAGCTGCAGAGCCAGTGTAACGGCAGTATTGACCAGAATGCACCTTTAACACTGGCCATGTCGCCCACTGCGTCGGTTGCCCTGAATAAAACCAACCAGTACAACGTGAACGTGACCGAGCAACTGAAAAAGAACTTTCCGAACTTGGAAGTAAAAACCGCCCCGGAATACAGCACGGCATCTGGCGAGCTGGTGCAGCTGATTGTGAAGGAAATTGACGGGCAGGAAACGGCCACCTGTGCCTTTACCGAAAAACTGCGCGTACACAAGCTGGTGGTAGAAAGCTCCAGCTATAAACAGAAGAAATCGCAGGGCAGCTTTGGTACGGTGATTTTCCGCCCGTTTGCCATTGCCCAGCTGCTGGGGGTGTAAGCATGGCTGGTTCTTCTTCCAATGTGGTAACCGTGGGGTGCAAATTACCACATGGCCTTGTGGCGCAAGTGGGTGATGTGAGTGTGACATTCAACGGGGCGAACAGCGCCCTGATTATTGGTGGCCACGGCATCACCGAAAACGTGGATGCTGAATTCTGGCGGGCCTGGCTGGTACAAAACAAGGAGCTGGCGTTTGTACGTGAAGGCTTGGTATTTGCTGATGGCAAGGCCGATAACACCAAAGCGCAGGCCAAAGAAAAGCTGGGTACTAAAACCGGACTGGAGCCAGTAAATCCGGCAGAGAGCAAAGAGGTAAAACCCTTAAAGGTGGATTGATAGCAGCGATCCCGGTGCTTAAACTTCTTGCCTAGGGAGAAGGAGTTCCCTCCCCCCTCCGGGGAGAGGGTTAGGGTTAGGGCAAGCGGCTAAATAAAAGAGTCTTTTTATCATGACCATTAGTTTTGATGCAGCAACGTTCCTGTTGCGCTTTCCAGCCTTTCAGGGGCTGTCTGTTGCCTTGTTGCAGCTTTATTTTAATGAAGCCTGTGTACTGCTTGATCCAGCAGAAAGCAGTGTGGTGAAGGATGCCACGCTACGGCAAAGCCTGTTGTATTTGCTCACTGCGCATATTGCCCAGTTGAATCAGGGTTTAAGCCCTTCCTGTGCCGGGCAGGCTGGTTCGGCACTGGTGGGGCGGGTAACTTCTGCCTCACAGGGGTCAGTATCGGTTTCTACCGATTTTGGTAGTGTGACCAATGCACAGGCCTGGTATGCACAAACACCCTATGGGGCACAGTACTGGGTGATGAGTGCCAGGTATCGCAGTTTAAGGTACGTGCGCTAACTCGCAATTACGCTAATCTTCTCCCGCAATGAGGAGGCGTTTTTTGAATAAAAGCGGAATTATAAACCATGAATCTACATCATCTGGTACGGCCAGCAATTGGCCTGCTGAACCCGGATATTCCTGCTGTGCTGCACCGTAACCGTGGTTATAGCGCCGATGCCGCCGGGCAACGCCAGCCTGTGTTTGACACCATGCAGGGCATGATTCAGGTACAGGCGGTGAATGGTAGTGACTTACAGCATAGCGAAAACCTGAACTTGCAAGGGGTTATGCGTACCGTGTTTTTATATGGCAACTGGTATGGCGTGGTCCGTGCGGGTCAGCAGGGTGGCGACATGCTGCAGTTTGCTGATGTGGGCAGCCGCACGGTGCAGGATTGGCGCATTGTACAGGTAATGGAAAGCTGGCCGCAGTGGAGTAAGGTGCTTGTATGTTTACAATAGATATTTACGAGCGTGATTTATACATTGCGCTGCGCAGCTTTATTTTATCGGTATTGCCGGATGTGGAAGTGGTGCAGGGGCTGAATAATGGTGTGCCCATGCCCCCCCAGGGCTTTATCAGCATGACAACACTGTCACGCCGAGCCTTGTCCAGTAATTACCATGACTATAATGAGGATGAATACAGTATTAGCCGCCACCTGGAATATGCCGTGCAACTGGACTGTTATGGCAAGCAGTCAAGCGACTGGGTAGGTTTAATAAGTGCGGTATTGGCCGATGACTATGGACATGTCGCATTTCCTGCAAATATTAAGCCGCTGTATTGTGAAGATGCTAGGCAGATGGCTTTGATCAATGCCGAGCAGCAGTATGAAAAGCGCTGGGTGTTGGTGGTTTATTTGCAGTTCAATCAGACAGTGAGCAGACCCAATGACAACCATTAATGCAGGAAAACTGGCACGGTTACAACCGGATATTATTCCGGTTACAGTACGGTTTAAGCCTGCAAAAGGTGGCATTCCGGCATGCCTGCCGGATTGTGTGCTGATTAACCAGGCTGATATGGAACCTGCCAATTATCATATGACATTAATCATTAATGGCGAGCCAAGGTTAATTCAATGTCCGCAGATTAATATGTCTGAAGGCGTAACCTGTCGCGATACGCTGGCATTCATGCTGTATCTGGCTGAGCTGTACCATGTAAATGGTAATGGTGGCGACACCTACTTTAACATTGACACTACCCATATTTGCGGAGTTGATCCAACTGATCATGGCGTATTAGGCACTGCCCAGCCCATGCAGTTTGAGTTTGTAGAAACATCGCAACAAGTTGAAAATTCGGTGGATGCATTAAACCTTATCTTTGGTGCAGCAGTGAGTTTTCATGGTTGTGGCTTTTATTACAATGAAGGTTATTAATATTATTAGAAATTTTAATTAAGA
>JASLIR010000284.1 GCA_030152125.1 Alkanindiges sp. | reverse complement strand
CACGAAGCAGGGCGAGTGGTACACTGGTTACTGGAAAAAATTGCATCATAGAGCTGTATGCTAATGACATTTATTTGGCTATTAGTCCTTATATTTATTTTATTTATGCTCTGGTTTAGCCATCGCTACGCATGGTGGAAGCCTGCGATTAACTGGCAACAGCCCCGTGTGCTGATGTACCACATGGTACGTGAGCATATTCCCGCTGCAAAGTTTAATAAATTACGCGTGACGCCTGCAGCCTTTGAAAAGCAGGTGGCGTGGCTGCATGCACAGGGTTTCCAGTTTGTCACCATGCAGGAATTGCATGAGCAGTGGGCTAGCTTGCCGGAAAAAACCGTGGCGATTACCTTTGATGATGGCTACGCCGACAATTTGATAAATGCCTTGCCAATCCTGCAAAAGTATCAGGCCAAAGCAACCATTTATGTGGTGGTTGACCGCCATGACCGTGACTGGTCCAGTTATAAAAAGGCGCATCACAACAGTGGCGAATTAGCAAGGGAAACCAAGCTGACTGATGCGCAGGTACAGCAGCTGGTAGCCAGCGGTTTGATTGAAATTGGTTCGCATACATTAACCCATGTAAATCTGGCAACTGCCAGTCCGGAATTAAAGCGTCAGGAACTGTTTGAGTCCCAGGTGCAGTTACAGGCATTAACCGGGCAGCCTGTTAGCAGCTTTGCCTATCCATTTGGCATTTATGCCCAGCCGGATGTGCTGCTGGCACAACAGGCTGGCTACACCACGGCGGTCACGACGGTTGAGGGGATAGACCCTGTGACCCCTGCACCGGATTTTTTGCAGTTACAACGTATTAAAGTAAGTGGTAAAGATAATTTACTGGCATTCATCTGCCGTATAAAAACAGGGAAAAGAGGATATAAATGAGCCGAATTACGTTGGTGATGGCCGGGAATGAAGAGGGTGGCCTGGAAAAGCATGTGGTTGAACTGGCCAATGGCCTGGTTGGCTTGCAGCATCAGGTGAGTGTGATTGCACATGCTAAATATCAGGATCGCGTGCATGCAGATATCCAGTTTATTGCAATTGATTTAAGTAAGGGGCGCAGAAATCCGTTGGTACTGTGGCAGCTGTATCATGCCATTCAGGAGACCCGGCCAGACTTGATCCATGTGCATGCCAACAAGGCAGTAGAGATGGTTGCCTTCCTGCTGAAATGGCTGAAAATACCCAGTGTGGCGACATTGCATAATAAAAAATCCAGAATGCAGGCATTCCTGAAGTTTGACCGGGTGATTGCGGTGAGTCAGCGGGTGGCTAATCAGTTTGCTGACCAAAGCAGCGTACGGGTGGTATTAAATGGGGTACAACCACCACTGGGTGAGACAGGTAGCAAGCCCTGGCCGGATGCCGCTATACAGGCGCTGGCGGTGGGCCGTTTAGTGCCAGCTAAGGGTTTTGATTTGTTAGTGCAGGCCTGGAAAGACATTCCTGCCACATTATCCATTGCCGGTGACGGGCCGGATGAGCAGGCATTGCAGCAGCAGATTGATGCTGCGGGGTTGTCCGGGCGGATAAAGTTATTAGGTTTCCGGTCGGATATTCCTGACCTGATTCGTCAATCGGATGTTTTTATTATTTCTTCCCGAAATGAAGGGGGGCCATATACCCTGTCGGAGGCGTTATTGCTGCAACGGCCGGTATTATCCACCGATGTGGGCATGGTGCCGGAAGTACTGCCAGCAGAGTTTGTATGTCCTGCGGAAGATGTAGCCGCCTTACAGCAACTGATTGCAAAACACCTGCAACATCCTGAGCAGATTAAGCAGGCATTTCCGGCTATTTACCAGTTTGCCAATAACGAACTGACCTTTGCCGCCATGTTGCGCAAGACCAATGCTGTTTATCAGGAATTGCTTCCTGCCTGATCCTTAAAGAGCGCTGCCATGTCTCAACCGAATGATGTTATTGCTACCCAGCCTCAAAAACCGCAGAAACTGGTCTGGGTGATCAGTGATGATATACCGGGGCATTTTAACCAGTCCAAAGGTATTTTGCTGGCGCTGGAACAGCTGTATGACATGCGGGTGGAGTGGATTTCAGTCAAATTAAAAAGTGGTGCCTATAGAAGCATACTCAGCTTTTTATTAAACCGCTTTTCACCATCCATTGCTTTATTTTCACTGTTTTATAAGGGACAACTGTCAGCACTGCAAGCACCGGATATTGTGCTTGGGGCTGGCGGGCGTACTTCTTTTGCCGTGGCCTGGCTGGGCCAGTACTTCAAGGCAAAAAGTGTTTTTTCCGGGTCATTACGTCATTTAAAAGCCTCGCTGTTTACAGCAGTGCTGATTCTGGAACACAGTGAGCAGCCGGAAGTGATTACCATGCCGGTCTCACCCATGCCGGTTAACCAGCAACGCCTGCAACAGGCGGCACAGGGATGGCGAGATACACACCCTGCCACTCAGCAAACCCTGTGGGCAGTATTTATTGGGGGAGATGGTGCAGGTGCGCTGTATCAGGATGCCGACTGGCATGCTTTGGCAGAACAGTTGAATAGCCTGGCTGAGGCCCGGCATATTCGCTGGCTGATTAGTACCTCACGGCGAACTGGTGCGCAGGCAGAGCAGGTGCTGCAGGCAAGCTTAAAGCAGGATTATATTGCGGATGCTGTATGGTGGAGTAGCGACCCACGACCGGTAATGGCGACATTCCTTGGTTTGGCTGAAAAGGTGGTGTGCAGTGTGGATTCCATGTCCATGATCATGGAGTCGGTGAGTGCCATGCGTCCGGTGTTTGTGATTAAACCGGCACACTTTGAGCCGGACCAGCAATATGCCAATGCCATACAGCAATTGCAGCATAAACAGCTGGTGCATGTTGGTCCGTTTGCTGGCCTGAATCAAGGCATGCAGGATCAGAATAATATAACAACCCTGCAGGCCGAACCCAGCATATGGCTGGCCAACCAGTTAAAAGCGCGCCTGTAAAACGCGGCATTACCCATACTGGGCAGTTTGCTAGCCTTAAGGTGCTGTTTCCAGCATTTATTTTAGTAATAATTTTACAAGATTAGGTAAGTTGCAAATAAGCACAGTTTCAGAGCCTATATGGTTTATGATATTGTTTCAAAAGTTTAAGAAATAACTAAGTTCCCGCCATGCGTTTTCAACAAGGCCCGGTTTTGTTCTGGGGTTTTACCACGTCCGATTTACGTGCCGTTGTCCATCAGTTCCGTGCAGCCAACCCGGAAACAGTCTGGGTGGGTAAGGATAAATCCTGTGATTTTTCCATTGTAGACTTCTATGAGTATCGGGTGTCGCGTATTCCGGTATTGGCTGAGCATCAATATAGCCAGATTGAGCTGGATGCCGATGCAAAAAACAGAATTTACTGTGTATTGCAGCGCGAGTTTATGGGCTGGCAATCCAGTCATATCGACCTGCATCAGCTTACCGGCTTTTTTATTGACTGGTATGCCAGCCTGCTAACATCGCGCAGCATTAAGCTGGTGTGGTTTGGCTATATTCCGCATCTGGGTTCCGAGCTTATTTTGTATTATGTAGCACAGGCGCTCGGTATTCCAACGCGCATGTTCTATCAGTCTTTATTTAAAAATAAAACATTCGTGATTAACCAGATAGATGACTTTGGCAAAATCCCGCAGCAGGCGGGTGCTTATAGCCATTTTGTAGAGCAGGTGACTTTTGGCTCCCCCGAACAGGACCTGTTTTATATGCGCCATATTCCACCGGTGCAAAAAAACCTGC
>JASLIR010000220.1 GCA_030152125.1 Alkanindiges sp. | reverse complement strand
ATGCAGATAGTGGTGCCAGTTGCCTTGTTGCTGGTATTTGCCCTGTTGATTGCGGTGTTTAACAACCTGCGCGACAGTGTGCTGGTATTTAGCGGTGTACCGTTTGCCTTGACGGGTGGTGTGGTGGCCCTGTGGTTGCGTGATATCCCCTTTTCCATGTCCGCTGGAGTGGGTTTTATTGCCTTGTCCGGGGTGGCGGTGCTGAACGGCCTGGTGATGCTGAGCTTTATCCGTGAGCTGCGCGACACTGGCTTAAGCGTGTATCAGGCCACCTGGCAGGGGGCTATTTTACGCCTGCGCCCAGTATTGATGACCGCCTTTGTGGCCTCACTGGGCTTTGTGCCAATGGCACTGGCAACCGGGACCGGTGCCGAAGTACAGCGCCCGCTGGCAACCGTAGTGATTGGCGGTATTATTTCCTCCACCCTGTTAACGCTGCTGTTTTTACCGGTGGTATACCGTTGGCTAAATAGCCGTGCGGACAAGTTAAAGGACGTGGCAAAGGACGTGGAAGACAAGCCTGATAGGGAGGTGTTGCAGATAGAGGGTCATTCAGGTTCTTAACTGAATAACGGGTTGTCTTATGACAACCATTTCCCTGCATCGCAACCGGGCTCCTCCTTGTGTTGAAAGGAGGAGCCACCTTTCTCCTATTCAGGTATTTATTGCATGACAATTAATATTTTTTCACCGAAAAACCGCACGCTGTTTTCGCGGCTGCTGGGCTTTTTATTACTTGCTTTGCTGACGGTGTCCAGTGGGCGCTGGCATGAGCAATCGCTGCTGGTTGAACACTTATTATGGCTAAGCGGCTGGCTGGCGGTAGGCATTGGTGCGCTGGGGCGCATCTGGTGCAGTACCTATATTTCCGGCTTTAAAAATACCTTGCTGGTCACTGAAGGTCCATACTCCATCACCCGTAATCCTTTGTACCTGTTTAGCTTTATTGCTGGTTTAGGGGTAATGCTGCTTACGGAAACTTTCACATTCCCGCTGTTATTCAGCCTGCTTTATTTGTTGTATTACCGTGGTGTCATCCGGCAGGAAGAGGCCTATCTAACCCGGCATCACAGCGCGCAGTTCCAGCACTATGTACAGCAGGTGCCGCGCTTTTTTCCTAGGTTGGCTTTGTACCACGAGCCACCCAGCTATGTGGTATCGCCACCGCATATCCGGCGCTTCCTGCTACAGGTGATCTGGTTTTTCTGGCTAGCTGCCATTATTCAGGTGCTGGAAGAATTGCGTTTGCAGAACATTTTACCCACGTATTTCAGTTTTTATTAGTCTGTTTTTTCGGCAAAATAGAATGAGGCTGTCTGGTTGTTTCGATGACCTCACCCTAACCCTCTCCTAGCAGGAGAGGGAACTCCTTCTCCCTCTGGGAGAAGGCCGGGATGAGGGTTTTTTGCTTATTTGATAATCTCAGTCTACGGGGGTGTTTCAAAAATTTATTTTTAGAACATTCTCATCAGCCATAAGCAGTTCACCAATAAACAAAACCCTCGTATGGGAGAAAAAATATGAGCGGCAACCATAATCACAGCCACATTCCGGCTGGTACGGGCCATAGCAAGCGTTTGTGGATGGCTTTAGGTTTAACAGCCTCTTTTCTGATTGTCGAAATTATTGGTGGTATTGTTACCAAAAGCCTGGCGCTGCTATCTGACGCGGCGCACATGTTTACCGATGTGACCGCGCTGGCCATTGCCCTGGCGGCCATACAAATTGCCAAGCGCCCGGCAGACCGCAAGCGCACCTTTGGTTATCACCGCTTTGAAATTCTGGCTGCGGCTTTTAATGCGCTGCTATTGTTTGCCGTGGCTTTTTATATTTTGTATGAGGCATGGGCACGCTTTCAAAGCCCACCAGAAATCCAGTCCACCGGGATGCTGGTGATTGCCGCTTTTGGTTTGCTGATCAATATTATTGCCATGTACCTGCTGGTAGGTGGGCAAAAAGACAGCCTGAATGTAAAAGGGGCTTATCTGGAGGTACTGGCCGATGCGCTTGGGTCGGTGGGGGTGATCGTTGGTGCCTTAATCATCATGTTTACCGGCTGGCTGTGGGTGGATAGCGCCATTGCAGTAGCCATCGGTTTTTGGGTATTGCCACGTACCTGGGTGTTACTACGGGACAGCATTAATATCCTGCTGGAAGGGGTACCGGCGGATGTGGACCTAGATGCCATAGAGGCCGATTTAAAGGCACTGGACAATGTGACGGGTGTGCATGATTTGCATGTATGGTCTTTAACCAGTGGCAAGCACAGTTTAACCACGCATTTGGTAGTAACTACCAGCAACTGGCAGTCGGTACTGGATGCCGCGCAGTTGATGCTGGCCAATAAATACCAGTTGCACCATGTGACTATTCAATGCGAAAACTCAATTTGCCAAGTGGGCCATGTGGATGCACACCAGTTTAAGCCGGAAGTGCATGATCACGAGGAACATGACCATACGGGTGAAGCAGGGCATAAGCATTCGCATTAAATGCGATATTCGGGAATTAAACTGATAAACGATGCTTTAAATTAAATCATGCAGATTACGATTATTTCTGGTGGGCAGACAGGTGTTGACCGGGGTGCACTGGATGCAGCCCTTGCAGTGGGTGTTCCTTGTGGAGGCTGGTGTCCGGAAGGACGTATAGCCGAAGATGGGGTTATTTCTGATATCTATCCACTCACGGTTTTGCCCGGTGCAGGTTACCGGCAAAGAACCCGGCAAAATATTATTGATTCTGACGCAACCGTGATTATTTATTTTGAATACATTGTGGCCAGAGGGGGCACAGAGCTCACTTTGCAACAGTGTATTAAAGCCA
>JASLIR010000166.1 GCA_030152125.1 Alkanindiges sp. | reverse complement strand
TACCAGATCCTCCGCAATGGCAATATCAAACCTGTAGGATGGTGGGGTTACCTGCCGGCCGCCCGTGGCTGCATTGCCATCACCGGCTACCTGCAAGCCAAGGCTACGCAAGGTCTGCTCTACAAAAGCAGCCTCCACGTTGTAACCCAGCAACTGGTGTACCTGCGCCAGTGTCAGGCTTACTGCTGTACGGGCGGGCAAATGCTGGGTATTCTCCACCAGCACCACCTCACCGGCCTGACCACCAGCCAGTTCAACAATTAGCTGGGTGGCACGCTCAATCGCAGACAGCGGCAAGTCAAAATCCACCCCACGCTCATAGCGCTGCGACGCATCGGTATGCAGGCCATAACGGCGCGCGCGGCCAGCAATGGCTAACTGGTTAAAGAAGGCACTTTCCAGAAAAATATCGGTGGTGTCATCAGTCACACTGCTGCTCAGGCCACCCATCACCCCGGCCATGGCCAGTGTCTGCTGGTCATCAGCAATCACCAGCACATCATCGGCCAGCTCAATTTCCTGCTCATTCAGCAGTTTAATTTTTTCTTGTGGCTTAGCCCAGCGTACCTGAATATCACCACTGATTTTAGCCAGGTCAAAGGCGTGCAATGGTTGCCCCTGCTCCAGCAACACATAGTTGGTAATGTCTACCAGCACGCTATGCACCCTAATACCAGAACGGCTGAGCTTCTCCACCATCCAGGCAGGGGTTGCAGCTTTCGGGTTTACACCCTTAATCACCCGGCCTGCATAGCGTGGGCAACCATCTGCCAGCAACTGAATACTCTTTTTGGCATCAATACTGGCTGGCACGGCTTCGGCTACTACCGCATTCACTGGCAGGTTATTAATCACGCCAACTTCACGCGCAATGCCGCGAATACTGAAACAGTCACCACGGTTAGGGGTAATGCCCAGTTCAATCACACGGTCATCCAGCTTCAGGTATTCACGGATATCCACACCAATCGGCGCATCTTCCGGCAGTACCAGCAAGCCATCTACGCTATCTACAATATCAATCTCGGAGGCACCACACAGCATGCCGTGTGAGTCTACCCCACGCAGCTTGCCTTTCTTGATTTTAAAGTCACCCGGCAATACCGCACCAATGGTTGCTACCGGCACTTTTAAACCAACCGCCACATTGGCGGCACCACACACTATCTGTAATGGCTCAGCCTGGCCAATCGTTACAGTGGTCACCCGCAGGCGGTCTGCATCCGGGTGCTGCTCTACCGTTAATACCTGCCCTACTACCACGCCGCTAAATGCTTTTGCTACCGGGGAGTTGTCATCCACTTCCAGGCCAGCCATGGTGAGCTGATGTGCCAATGCATCACTATCAACTGCCGGATTGACCCACTCACGCAACCAGCTTTCACTAATTTTCATAACCGCAAATTCCTGATAATTTTTTAAATAGAGTCTTTAACTGGTCATTAAGCAAACTGGCTTAAGAAACGGATATCGTTCTGGAAGAACAGACGCAGGTCTTTCACGTCATAACGCAGCATGGCAAAACGCTCTACACCCAGACCAAAGGCAAAGCCCTTGTACTGATCCGGGTCAATGCCACAACTGCGCAGTACATTCGGGTGCACCATGCCGCAGCCCATCACTTCCAGCCAGCGACCACGCTCGTCCATAATGTCCACTTCCGCACTGGGTTCAGTGAACGGGAAGTAAGATGGACGGAAACGCACGGTCAGCTCTTTTTCAAAAAACTCGTTTAACAGATTAATGATCAAGCCTTTCAGCTCGGCAAAATTAGTGTTTTTGCTGATCATCAAGCCTTCAATCTGATGGAACATCGGCGAATGCGTCTGGTCCGAATCGCAACGGTACACACGGCCCGGACATATAATACGGATTGGCAGGCCCTGGGTTTCCATGGTGCGAATCTGCACCGAACTGGTATGCGTTCTTAACAGATGATGCGCATCAAAATAAAAGGTATCGTGCATGGCACGCGCCGGGTGATGCCCCGGAATATTCAGTGCTTCAAAGTTGTGGTAGTCATCTTCCACTTCCGGGCCACGTTCCACCACAAAGCCGGCACGGGTAAAGAAGCCGGAAATACGCTCCTGCACCTGTGTCACCGGATGAATGCTGCCTACGCCTGCGCCACGGCCCGGCAGGGTAATATCAACCGTCTCACTGGCAAGCTTGGCGGCCAGTTCAGCCTGCTGCAATTCGGCCTGGCGGGTATTTAAGGCAGCATTAACAGCCTCGCGCACTGCATGAATCGCCGCACCCTGCACTTTTTTCTGTTCGGGGTCTAGCGCACCTAGCCCCTTGGAAAACTCTGCCAACTGGCTCTTCTTTCCTGTAAATTGAACACGTGCTTGATCAAGGCTGTTTAAGTCTTGTGCTGCAGCAATGGCAGCTAAGGCATCGTCTCTCAGGGTGTCCAGTGACATGATTTCTCTCAGCGTTAAATAAACATGAAAAATAAGCGACCCATTATACCAACGACAAAATAATCTGTTGGCGGTTGCTTAAGTTAGCCGGGTATCTTAACAGATTTTGCGAAAAACCGTGTGACCGCAAATGATGAAAATATGTATAAGTTATATACGCTAAGCGTTGTGGCAGTGACTGAAATGAAGCTTGCCTAATCTACTTGTTTAGTGGCTCAGAATCTTCAGCAATGGACAGCGGGAGCTGTTGCTCATCTTGAGTTTTTGGCTGCTTATCAGATTGATCACCCGGTTGGTATACCGGCTGTTCCGGTACTTCGGCCTGATGGTTTACCGAATCCTTATAACGTGACTGGCGTGAGGTCTTTTCCCGGAAACCACCGCGTTTGATAAGCTGCACCATAATCGTGATTTATGAGTAGAAATACTGATATCATCTTAGCATGTCGTTTGAAATGCGAATATCAGCTATGCTTCAAGTCAAGCAAACATCTGCCTTGAAGTGACATATGAAAACAATAAAACACGCGATTCAGCTACCCATCGAACAAACAGCATTATTCGACCTGACTCAGGACTACAGCAGACGACTGGACTGGGACCCTTACCTGTCAGAAGCTTATCTGATTAATGCTGAGCAAGCAGCAAATCGAGTCGAATCTTATTGCAAAAACAAATTCGGTTCGGTGATGATTTCAAAATATATTACATTTAGTCATCCACATGTGGC
>JASLIR010000107.1 GCA_030152125.1 Alkanindiges sp. | reverse complement strand
GAGCCTGATGACGATAGGTTGCGGGCTGGTAAAAAGTTATGGCGGACTTTTGCTGTGTCGTATGGGGGTAGGACTAGGAGAGTCCACCCTCACACCAGCTGCTTACTCGGTGATTAGTGATAGCGCACCAGCCCGTCGCCTGGGGCTGGCAATGGGTGCTTTTTCCATGGGGGTATATATTGGTGCCGGGCTGGCGCTAATTATCGGGGCGGCGGTTATTTCACAGTTGCCAGCTTCCGAATGGATTGTTTTACCTTTGCTGGGTGAAATGCGCCCCTGGCAGGTCGTTTTTATTTCTGTAGGCTTGCCGGGGTTTCTGTTTGCATTACTGGTGCTTACGGTTCGTGAACCTGCACGCCAGCATTCAGGCGATGAGCCACATTATGCCTCCCTTAGCCAGCTTAAAACCTATCTGCTGACGCACCGTAGCACACTAAGCCGCCTTATTTTATGTCATACATTTGCCGCCATGTGCTCCTATACCATCAATGCATGGGCGCCAAGTTTCTTTGTACGCACCTATGGCTGGAGCATTGCCGAAACCGGCTATGCCTATGGCCTGACTATTGTGATCAGTGGCATAAGTGGTGTGATTGCAGGTGGGCTGATGGGTGACTATCTGTGTAACAGAAAGGTTCGTAGTGGTCGCGTACAACTGATGGGTTTTGCCATGCTGGCTGCATTCCCCCTGACCATACTGGCACCCCTGATGCCAAATCCTTATTGGGCCCTGTTGTTGCTGGGCGGCATTACTTTTTTCATTACCATGACAATTGGTACCGGGCCTGCTGCCTTACAGGAAATCCTGCCCAGCCGTATGCGTGGGACAGTCAGTGCGCTGGCGGTATTGTTTGTCAACCTGGTGGGCCTGGGCCTGGGGCCAACCTGTGTAGGCCTGCTGACCGATTATGTGTTTGCCGATGCAAGTAGGCTTAACCATGCACTGGCTGTCAGCTTGCCCGGCATGATGCTGTTGTCGCTACTATTTTCCCGGCTGAGCGTGCGGCACTACCAGAACACGTATAACCAGTTGCACAGCGGAAACAGCCAGACAGCAGGAAATGTATAAGATGCCAAATCTCATCAATATATATGTCATTCGCCACGGTAGTGTTGCCGGGCAGCCTGCACTAAACCCGAGCTTAAATGCTGCAGGCCGGCAACACGCCATAACCAGTGCCCGGCAATGTATGGCGCTTACCCATGCCATACCTGTAATCAGTAGCCCGCTGCTGCGCTGCTGCCAAAGTGCCGATGTACTGGCACAGGCGTGGGGTATTGATTACCGGATAGAGCCGGGTGTGATCGAGGTACCTTCACCCATGCAAGAACCAGCGCTACGTTCCAACTGGCTACACAGCATGCTGGGGTTTAGCTGGCAGCACATGCAGGCGCAGGGTGAGGCGCTGGGCAAAGGCTATGCGGCAGAGCTGGCGCAATGGCAGGAAAGCCTGCACAAAGTGGTGCAAGAGAATAAGCAGGACGTTGTGATTTATTCGCACTTTTTTGTGATCAATGCCTTGTTGTCATGGGCAACCGGACAACAGGATGTGGTCAGCAGCTTACCGGATTACGGGTCCATTTTTCATTTTCAATATGGCGAGTCCGGTTTAGCGCTGCTTTCCAGGGGTGCTGAACTGCCCAGTGTGCTGTCTTAAATGGCTGTTATTAAAGTATTGAGAGGAGTGATACCTAATATGCTGATAAAGACAGGTGATCCCTTGGCAATTTCCAGGACGGCGAACATAGGTGTACGGCAAAGCACTGCTGGCGTGTTTGTGCTGGTGGTGTTACTGCATGCATGCGTATTGTATTCCATTGCAATGCAGGAGATAAAACTGCCGGAGGTGGTGGTAAAGCAGCAGGCCATTGAGGTGAAAATCATTCAGAAACCAGCCCCGCCACCAGTCATCAGGCCACCTGAACCACCAGAAATAACTAAACCGGCAGTGCAGCCATCGCCACCTGTAGCGGCACCAAGCCCGGCTAAGGTAGCGAAAATAACGAAAGTTGTTACAAAACCGCCAGTCAGCACCCAGCAACCGGTAGTGGTGCAGGATGCCCCACAAGTGACAGCAAAACCTGCATCAACACCAGCAGCACAACTAAATAACGCTGAGCAAGTGGCAGCAACAGACAACAGGAACACTGCTTCCCACAGCGAGGCAGTGGCTACAGATAGTAGCCAAAAGACCGCTGGCCCGCCCAACAGGGCTGCTTCCACCCAAAGCAGGAGTGGTTGCTCAGCCCCGGTTTACCCCGAGGAATCCGCACTAAATGGTGATGAAGGCACCACCACACTGGCATTGCTGATTGGGGAGGATGGCAAGGTACTGGATGCAAAAATAGAACGCTCCAGTGGTTTTTCTGACCTGGACCGTGCTGCCAGAAAGGCACTGGTGTTATGCACTTTTCAGCCTGCAACCAGTAATGGCCAGCCCCAGCAGTCGTGGGCAAAGCTGAGCTGGAAATGGCAACTAAAGAATTAAACCCTAAGCGCGGTGGCTGTGCCCATTTTCAACGTATTCATCATTAACGATTTACATTATTTGAACTGAGGAAAGACCATGCGTCGCATCCCAAATATTTATTTATATGCTGCCATACAGCGTGCTCATAAGCTGCTATGGCAGTACATGCCAGTTGTAGCCCTGCTGTTAATCTTGTTATTACTTCCCCTTGGTGTGCAGGCTGCCGATATCAACCCTTTAGGTACAACTGCCCCGGCAGCAGCGAATCCCTATGGCCTGGCGGCATTGTGGGCACAGGGAGATCTGATTGCAAAAGGGACACTGGTTTTACTGGTGCTGATGTCCTTTGCAAGCTGGTACGTTATTTTTAGCAAATTGCTGGAACAATGGCGCATCAGTATGCAGGCCAAAGCCTTGCGCCAGCAGTTGCAGCAGACTACCTCACTGGTGCAGGCCGTAAGTGGCTTAAAGCCAGCCAGCATTTACTATCAGCTTGCCCATCAGGGGCTGTTATCCGAACGGCAATACACAGGGGTACTTGCACAACGTGTGGACTTGAACACCTGGCTCGGGCAATCCATTCAGCGGGCGGTGGATGATACCCGTGGCCAGCTATCCGGGGGTTTATCCCTGCTTGCCACGGTAGGATCGACCGCACCCTTTGTAGGTTTGTTTGGAACAGTATGGGGTATATACCATGCTTTAACAGCCATTGGTATTTCCGGGCAGGCATCCATTGACAAGGTAGCCGGGCCAGTGGGTGAGGCGCTGATTATGACAGCGATAGGCCTTGCCGTAGCTGTGCCGGCAGTGCTTGGCTACAACGCCCTGGTGCGGTGCAACAAAAAATCACTGGAGCACATTTACCGCTTTGCTGATGAACTACATGCACGGCTGTTAAAGGGCGATGCGATAGCAGAGCCACACGTCAGGCTTCAGGAGTAGCACGAATGGCAATGCAGGTGGGTTCCAGTGATGACGATGAGGTGATAGGCAGCATTAATACCACGCCACTGGTGGATGTAATGCTGGTATTGCTGATTGTTTTCCTCATCACCATTCCGGTTGTGGTACACACAGTACCTGTTCATCTACCGGAAGACCGTACCCAGCTTACCCAGCCGGTACCGCACGTCGTGGTATTGGCAGTCAGCAGGCAGGGCAGTCTGTTCTGGGGGGAAGATCCCGTTTTGGAGACGGGACTATTGGCGCGCCTACAGCAGGAGGTACACCAGTATCCGGCTTTGCAGGTGCAGATTCGTGGGGATCAGCAGGCCAAGTATCAGGTGATTGCCAAAGTAATTGCCATCACCCGCTCAGCTGGTGTGGCCAAGGTATCCTTTATTACCCAGCCTGCGGTTTAGCTAAATATCCTTATTTTTAAAGGGCAGCACTGATGCAAAAACAGCTTAAAAACAACAGGCGGCAAAGTGACACAGAGGTGTTGATGGACGTCAATATGACACCGCTGATTGACGTGATGCTGGTGCTCATCATCATGCTGATTATCAGTATTCCCATCCAGCAGCATGCTATTGATATGAATAACCCTGCGGGTAGTGTGCTTACTCCACCACAAGCACCCCGGACGGTCACTATAGATATCCTGGAACAAGGTGAGTTGCACTGGAATGGCCAGGCCTTGACGCTTGGTGCTTTGGAAGCCAGCTTTAAACAGGTAGCCTTAAAGCAGGTGCAGGATGACATTCATATTCATGCGGAACCGCGCACTGACTATAAGTATGTGGTCAATGTTTTGGCCGCAGCGCAGCGTCAGGGTGTCACTAAAATTGGAATATATGAATAGGAAATAGTAGGGCTAAAATTATTTAAGTTACTATTATATTAAGAGTTTTTTATAAATAAGCTGGAAAGGCAGGCAAAAGTCATCCATTAAAGCAAATAATTCTGTAAAATCGCACCTTGCTGTGAAGGTCAGTAGTGATGTGTAGCCACTGAAGTACTGACTTTAAGCATGCTTTATCAAGTCAATTCCTTATCCGTGATTCGGCTTATATATCAATATTTAAGGTTTTATGTGTCAGTGGCGGCGCATAAGAATAG
>JASLIR010000100.1 GCA_030152125.1 Alkanindiges sp. | reverse complement strand
GCCATGCATAAGGTGATTGAGTTGTTGTGAGTTATTAATATATTCAAACTACTCAATTGTTGATACGACAATAATGCTTTTTTAAGGGGTTTTGGGGGCGAAGCCCCCAAAACCTATCAAATTTTCGGCTGCCGTAGGCAGCCGAAAATTTGGTCTTTGATTTTTCCTGTTTCTTATTTCTTTTCAATCAGGTAATCAATGCTTAACTTGCCTGCACCCAGTAGTGCCAGCGCCAGAAAGCCACCCGCCAGCCCCAGGTTTTTCATAAAGTTAATTGCATTATTCATGTCAGGAGCACTATGGAACAAAAAGGCGGTTAGTAGACTGAACACAGCCAAACCAATAGCCGCTACACGGGTCTGAAAACCAAATAGAATTGCCAGGCCACCACCCAGTTCGGCAAAAATCACCAGGGGTAATAGGGAAGCAGAAACACCCATGGCCTGCATATAGCCAACCGTGCCTGCATAATCAGACACCTTGCTCCAGCCGGACACAATAAAAATCCACGCCAGTAAAATACGGGCAAGCAGGGTGATGACAGCGGCAGCCTGCGGCTGGTTTACAATTTTGGCAGCAATAACATTCGGGTTGAACATGGTGATACTCCAGATACTTTAAAAATTTGATTGTCCGCATCTCGCGTTCATGTTGCTTACTATAATCGTTTTAATTTTTAGATAAATATTATAAAAAGGCACATACCGTTCCATATTCGTAAACGATAAAATGCTCTGCGTGTTTTTTAAGGTCGCTTAATGTGGCAACACCAGTTTAACAATCAGCGGGATAGCAAAGGCAACCAGTACCACGGCAGACAGTCGTTGCAGTCGCTGGGTGGTAATCCAGCCCAGCCGGCCATACGCCATGGCCCGGCCAAATAGTACCCACAAGCTGCTGACAGGCAGCAAAATAAAGGCAAATGCCAGCATGACCATGACGTAGTTGTGTACAGAATCCCATGTCCAGTCCGGTAGCACAGCCACTGCAAGCAATAGGGGTTTAGGGTTAATCAGGGTGATAAAAAACAGGCGGCTGACCGTAATGGGCTTTTTGTCGTTTTGCAGGGTGATGCTTGAGGTACGCCACAGTTTATAAGCTACCCAGCCCATGTAGGCCGCGCTGCCTATTTTTAACAGCAGTGGCAGGCTGGGCCAGATATCATCCACAAAATTTAAAAATAAACCCCAGATGCCCATGCCATACCAGAATCCCACCAGTTGTACGGGGATTAACATGAAGGTGCGCCAAAACCCTGCCTGTACGCCCGAGGTTGCAAGCAGTGCATTGGATGGGCCGGGAACAATCAGGATGCTCACAACCAGTACTAAAAACAGCCAGGTTTCAATCATTAAATCAGAAAATCGCTCTAAGAGGGTTAAGCAAGACAATGCATAAAACGTGCTAGACCATCTGCTTTTTGAAGGTACTTACGATTATTAATGTCCATCAGTCGCTATTGGTTGACGACAAGCTAAAGAATTTAAGTGAGAAAGTATTTCCAGAGGGTGGGATAAGTGATTAAGGGTGGTTTGGAGGGGCTCCCCTCCAAACCCTGCCAAACTTTCGGACGCCTACGGCGTCCGAAAATTTGGCTTTTGATTTTTAGAGGCAAGAAGTACCGTGCTTAGTTCTCTGGCCTTCGCCACATAGGGCTCGGGCGTTCGCCAAGCAAAACGCAATGCGTTTTGCTTGTTTAGTTAAATACCATGTTTAGTTCTCTGGCCTTCGCCTCATAGGGCGAAGGCGTTTTACCAAATAAAATACACCATGTTAAATCTTGCGCTCACCACATAGGGTGAGCGCGTAAATTCGGCTGGAAGCTGTGCTTCCAGAAAGCCCGAATTTACTCCCATTCAATAGTGGCTGGTGGCTTGCTGGAAACGTCGTACACCACACGGGACACTTCTTTAATCTCGTTCATAATGCGGTTGCTGATGGTTTCCACCAGGTCATACGGCAGGTGGGCAAAACGTGCAGTCATAAAGTCCACGGTTTCTACCGCACGCAGGGCAATCACCCAGGCATAGCGGCGGCCATCACCCACCACACCTACCGATTTAATCGGCTGGAACACGGCAAAAGCCTGTGCAGTTTTGTCGTACCAGCCACTGCTGCGCAGTTCCTGCATAAAGATGTCGTCAGCACGGCGCAAAATGTCGGCATATTCTTTTTTCACTTCACCCAGAATACGCACCCCCAGGCCAGGGCCGGGGAATGGATGACGATAGATCATGCTGTGCGGCAGGCCAAGGGTAGTACCCAGCTTGCGCACTTCGTCCTTAAACAGGTCACGCAATGGCTCAACCAGGTCAAATTCCAGGTCATCCGGCAGGCCACCCACGTTGTGGTGCGACTTGATCACATGTGCCTTGCCCTGCTTGCTGGCGGCAGATTCAATCACATCCGGGTAAATGGTGCCTTGTGCCAAAAATTTCACGCCATCCAGCTTGCGTGCTTCGGTGGAAAATACTTCAATAAATTCACGGCCAATAATCTTGCGCTTGGCTTCCGGGTCAGCCTCACCAGCCAGCGCACCTAAAAAGCGCTGTTCAGCATCGGCACGAATCACGCGGATACCCATGTTTTCAGCAAACATCTGCATCACCTGATCGCCTTCATGCAAACGCAGCAGGCCGTTGTCTACAAACACACAGGTCAGCTGGTCACCAATGGCGCGATGCAGCAGCGCAGCCACGACGGAAGAATCCACACCGCCAGACAAGCCCAGCAGTACTTTTTCATTGCCAATTTGCTGGCGTAACTGCTCAATGCGCAGCTCGATAATATGTTCCGGTGTCCACAGGCCACGGCAACCACAAATGCCATGTACAAAACGGGAAATCAGTGCTTCACCTTGCAGGGTATGGGTCACTTCCGGGTGAAACTGCACGCCGTAAAAGTTGCGTGATTCATCGCTCATGGCGGCAATCGGGCAACTTGGTGTGCTGGCAGTGATACGGAAACCTTCCGGCAGTGCTACTACTTTGTCACCGTGGCTCATCCATACACGCAGCTGTTTGGGTGCATCTTCAATATTGGCAAACAGGCGGTCAGCTTCTTCATGAATCACATCAGCGCGGCCAAATTCCTGTACATTGCTGGATTGCACATGACCACCCAGCTGCATCGCCATGGTTTGCATGCCATAGCAAATACCCAGTACCGGCACGCCCAGCTTAAACACCACGTCTGGCGCGCGCGGGCTGCCTTCCTGCGTGGTACTTTCCGGACCACCGGACAGAATAATGCCATTGGGTTTAAAGGCACGGATGTCTTCTTCGGACAGGTCATACGCGTACATTTCGGAGTACACGCCTGCTTCGCGCACGCGGCGCGCAATCAGCTGGCTATATTGCGAGCCAAAATCCAGAATCAGAATACGGTCTTCGGTAATTTGAGCAGTGGTCATGCTGTTCCCAGGGGGCCTAATGTTATAAATCGCGCTATTTTAGCATTTTTAAGCAGCTTTTTGCTCACTGTCATGCAGGTGTGTTTATAATTCTATAACTCGCCAGCCACGCACCCTCTGCCAGCACGCCTTTTTATGAAGCAAACCTGCCCGCAATGCACCCAACCCTTTGATTGTACAGGCTGTACAACCGGCCAGTGCTGGTGTATGCAGTATCCGGCTATCTTTGCATGTACAACGGGGGCCTGTGCAACTGGCGATTGTAAGCCGGATGACCGTATGCACGATCAGCCCACACCTGTCGCTGCTGCATCTACACCAGTCTGCCTGTGCCCGGACTGCCTAAAACAGGCCACCGTAACGCATATCAACCAGCATATTGATACTGTACGGGTACATGATGCTGCTCCGGTATTAAGCCCGCAACAGCTGCAAAAAACTTTTATTGAAGGGCTGGACTATACGCTGG
>JASLIR010000036.1 GCA_030152125.1 Alkanindiges sp. | reverse complement strand
TCTACATACTCAATATAACCACGGCCTTGTGCTGGCTGCCCGCGGTATTCACCACTAAAACGGTAGGAACCCGCATAGCCGCGCCCATGCCCAAAGCGGAACTCGGTATCCACTTCACCAGTAATATCCAGCAGGGTATTGCCGTGGTCTTTTACCAGCCAGCGCAGGGTTTGTGGCAGCTTGGTGGCATGACCATCTAGTCCAATGGCCGGCGGCTGGTATTCGGTCACGTCAAACAGCACATCGGTATAAACCTCTGGCTTGCCATTTAAATGGCGGATATGCACGGTATAGGCTGCCGGCTGATTCAGCACATCAGCTTTGGTCAGCAGAATCTGGGTATTTTCATCCAGATTAATCACCTGGTAAGTAAAAAAGTTTAGCGGGATTTTATGTACCTCAGCAATGGGCCGGTTAAACAGGCTGTACATGCCAAAGGAGCGAGCATATTCATAGGTGCACAAGCCGGAAGTTTCAATTGTCTGCCCCGCATGGCTGATAGTACCCTGATAGGTGGCCAGCAGGCTTAAATGGTCGTACACCACATTTTTAATAAACCAGGAAATCTGGTCAGTGACCTGCACCTGAAAATCAATCACCAGGCCCTGATATTCACCCTGTAAATGCAGGTTGGGGTATTTACCGGAAATCTTGAGTTCAGTCCCCAGTGTTAAATCGCTACCATCCGGGTTGGCAAAACAGTCTTCACCAATCACATAGGCTTTTAGCAGCGAGCCCTGGGTGGCTGCCGTGCCGGAAAAAAAGGTGGCAGACTGGCGCGGGGTGGTTTTGTATAAAAAGTCCTGATCAAACGCCAATGCACTAGGGGCGCCAAGCAAAATCATGATGTTTAAATAGCGGTGTGGTTCCGGCAGGTCGGCAAAAAACAGGCCGTAATGGGTCCAGCCGTAGCGCGTCTCATCAAAACGCGGGGTCATTATTTCAGGGTTTGTAAATGGCTTGGTGGAATCCCTGACCGCCGTATCCAGCAGCCCCTTGGATTTTATCAGGGAGTGGCCAATAATTTTGGCAAATGCTGAGGGGGTGTTGTTTGTTGTCATGTTTTAATCAGCCTGTTTCAATAAAAAGCAAACCTATACTAGAGAAAAAATAGCGATAAACCTTCAGCCGTACAGGCCAATATTGAGGCATTCCATTGTCTGTAAAGATAAAAGCGCCATTAAGCAGGTTTGGTAGGTATCTTTTTGTTTATTTTTACTAAAAGGTAATTTAAATAATAGGAAATGTATTCGGGTTTCCTTTTAAGGCATTACATGATTATGATGGAAATGATTATGAAGCGAAATGAAATGGCAGGGAACAATGAACTTACAACTACCTATAATCCCCGGCAGCAAAACAGCATCAAAGCGACAGGCCAAACTGGAAAAGGAGTTAAGGCATGCGCAAAGTTACAATGAATGGAAAGCCATTGCCCAGGAACTGGATGAGCTGACCGGTTTAAATGACTGGAAACGCGACAATGCCTCACCTTATTACGATTACCAACTGATTGCAGACCGTTTAACCCGTTTTAGGCGTTATCGTTTAGAAAAAAAGAATGTTGAACTGGTGCGCCTGTTGCGAGAAGGCTTGCACCATGACTTAGGCAACATGGGGCACCCCTTGTTGTACAGCTACGCCTATGTAGGCACTAAAAAGCTGATTGAAGAATACATCACCGAGGTGTGCCAGTGTTTGCAGCATGTGTGTGAACATGAGTTTGACTTTTTACCGCTGGCAGAAAAAATCAAGTTTTTTGAAGATACGGCGCATAGTTATGGTCAGCCAGCCCTGATGTTTTCCGGTGGTGCTACCTTGGGCCTGTTCCACACCGGGGTATGCAAGGCATTGCATGAGCAGGATTTGCTGCCCAAGGTGTTTTCCGGCTCCAGTGCCGGGGCATTGATGGCAGGTATGCTGGGTACGCATACCGATGAAGAATTAATAAAGATGTATGACGGTGATGATTTTTATAAATACGCCTTTCGTTTTCGCTCCGTATGGGATGTGCTAAAAGGCGGTGGCATTGCCGATGTACAAACCCTGAAGCAGTTTTTAAGGCAAAACCTGGGTGAATACACCTTTGAAGAAGCTTATCAGCGTACCGGGCGGCATATTAATATTGTGGTAGCGCCGTTTGATGGTTCACAGTCTCCGCGTATTATGAACGATCTGACATCGCCTTATTTGCTGATGTGGAGTGCGGCCCTGGCATCCTGTGCTGTGCCGGTGCTGTTCCCGCCGGTGCGGTTGACTGCCAAAGCAGCCAATGGTGAAAATATTCCCTATATGTCCTCCCTGCGCTGGGTGGATGGCAGTGTACGTAGTGACTTCCCGCGTACCCGTATGGCACGCCTGTTTAACGTGAATTACACCATTGCCTCGCAGGTGAATCCGCACATTGTGCCGTTTATGCAAAAGGACACTGAGCGTTTCCGTAAGGATTTGGCGAGCTGGCCCCAAAAAATTGTGCGTGATCAAGGCAAGTTAATTGCCATGGGTGCCATGAATTTTACCCGCGACCGCCTGGGTGAGGTGTCTTCAATCCGCCGTATGATTGACCATGGCTATGGCATTATTGGTCAGCGCTACTATGGCGATGTAAATATTGTGGGCAGTTACGGCTTGCGCCATTACACCTATATGCTGCAAAACCCCAGTGAAAAACTGTTTAAATTACTGCAGCAGGAAGGCGAGCGTGCCACCTGGCCGAAAATCAGCAGTATTGCGACGCATGCCCGGGTAGGCAAAACACTGGAGCATTGCCTGAAAACGCTGGATCAACGGCGTATTAAGCTGTTGCAAAAGTTGTTGCCGCAAACTGAGGAAGTGAAAAAGCTGCTGGAAGTGGAGGTATGCCGCCACCACATTGCACAAATTTAAAGCCAGCGTTTGTTAATTTCCATGCAGCAGTGGCCGCCTGAACAGTACCGGATTATCCGCTGTTTAAAACAGCCTGCTGGCACTGCTGCCGGTATACGCGCGCAAGTATTTTTAATCCAGCCCAAAACCAGTCAATACATTGATGATGATTTGCTGGTGCTTAAGTTTTTGCCTGCCACAGCAGCCAGTGACCAGCAGCAGCTATTTGCTAACGAAATTAGCGTATTAAAACAGTTTAGTACTGTGACTAACTATTTAATGCAGTATGTGGCGCATGGTGAATTGCCGGAAGGTCATCCCTTGCTGCAACAGGCTGGACGCTATTTGCTTACACCGTTTTATGTGGGTGGCAACTTGCGTGACTATCTACAACATCAGCCTTTAGACCAGCAGCAGGTTTTTAAATTATTTGAACAGATGCTAAAGGCTGTAGCGGCTTTGCATGACGCTGGCTTTTTGCATCTGGATATAAAACCTTCCAATTTTTTATTTAAACAGCCAGATAGCACGGGTTTACTGCTGGCAGACTTTGCGCTTGCACAATCCATAAATAAGCCACAGCATCAGCACGCAACTGTACAAGGCACACCCAAATATATGAGCCCCGAGCAGTTTCTGGGTCAGCTTTTAAACCAGCAAACCGATTTTTATGCCTTGGGTATTGTGCTGTATGAAATGCTGGCTGGACAGGCACCTTTTAATGCCAGTACCTACCAGCAATGGGCAGTGCAGCACTGCCAGCAAGCTGTTCTTTTACTGGCTGAGCCATTACAAAAATGGCAAGCACTGCTAGATGGCTTGCTGGCAAAAAACCGGCAGTACCGCTTTAAGGCAATTGACGATATTCAGCATTGTCTGCATAGTAGTGGCATACAGTAGCCCTGATGATTAAATGATGTCTGTATCCCCGCAAAACAACGATTTACATACTTCCTATTTTCAGGTGAGTGACGAGCAACAGGGTGGTTTGCTAAGCCGCCACTGGGTGCGCAAGGTTGCTTTTTCGGCGGCGGATTTTGAGGAGTTTTCCCGCAAGTTCCAGCAGATGTCGGATGAAATTATTAGCTGGCGCAAGCAGTACAAAAACAAGGCCAAAGTGCTGGAGGTTGCCATTAATGCGCACCCATGGATTTTAAAGCGGGTACGGCAGCAGTTTTATATCCCGTATGGGGAAGGGCATGGCTACGGTGATTTTTGCCAGTACGGCACAGTAAAACTGCACCTGTTTGACCCGATGGATATGCAGGGTGAGCACTCTGTTGTGTATGAAAAGGGCAAAAAGCAGGCTTAAGCAGCTATTTAAACAATCATTTTGCAATATTTTGCATAATGTTTGAACATTTGAATGCGGCATCACTAGGCAGGCAATGTACTGTTTGCTATGATGCGCGCCACTGGGGGCGTGGCGGAATTGGTAGACGCACCGGATTTAGGTTCCGGCGCCGCAAGGTGTAAGAGTTCGAGTCTCTTCGCCCCCACCATATGACCAATAAAATCAATAA
>JASLIR010000028.1 GCA_030152125.1 Alkanindiges sp. | reverse complement strand
ATGTATGCCTCCATAGCGGCCTTGTCGGAAAAGCTGGATCGCCAGGTGAAGCGACATAAAGAAATGAAGGCTATGCGTCACTAATTGATAGGCATATTCTATTTAAACCGGAAGGGCTTTTAGAAAAGCCCTTTTTTAGTGCAAAAAAATAATATTTTCGAAAAATAATGATAAAACCCTCAGCTTGTATACATAACCTTAGTATTGCCTGTACAACCCGTAACCAGTTGATGATCAAAAATATTTTAAAATGGCCCTTAAACAGTGAGGTCATCATGCATACGGTTGATATTGATTGCAGTTTTGCCTATCAGGTTCATAAAAAGTCGGAATTCATTTTTCATTTACAGGCTGCACATCACCCCTGGCAGCATATTTTAAAGGAGTCCCTGACAGTTTCCCCGCATATTCAGCGTGTTGAAACCTATGAGGATGAAAAGGGCTTAAACCGTCTATTCCGTTTTAGCGCCCCACCGGGTGAGCTGGAGGTGCGCTATCAGGCCACAGTACAGGTGCAGTTGCCTCAGCGCGACCATCATTTACAGGAAATGGAAATTGCAGAGCTGCCTGCCAGTGTGCTTCATTATCTGTTGCCCAGCCGTTATTGCGAATCGGATTTACTAAGTGCCATGGCGCAGCGCACCTTTGGCGATATCCCACGTGGTTTTGAGCGCATTGAGGCCGTGTGTGACTGGATTCATGACAATATTGCCTATGAGGTGGGGTCTTCGCAGCCTGCTACTACTGCAAGGGATGTACTGGCAAACCGGGCAGGGGTGTGCCGTGATTTTGCCCATTTAGGGGTGACCTTATGCCGGGCGCTGAACATTCCGGCGCGGTTTGTATTTGGCTATCTGGAGTTCCGTGAGCCGCCACCGGATTTTCATGCCCTGTTTGAAGCCTATGTAGGGGATCAGTGGGTATTATTTGATGCCACCCGTATGGTGCCCATTGATAAACTGGTACGCATAGGAACAGGAACGGATGCCAAGGATGTTGCTTTTGCCACCATTTATGGCGATGTGAGCATGCAGTACATGAAGCCGCTGGTGGGTGATCATGTGGCGGGCCGGCCACCGCAGTTTAACCATCAGAATGCCTATATTGGCGCCGAATAAGCACAGGCTGGGATAGCCAAGCCGGTACAGTGGCTTGGGCTTCTTATTCCCCTGTAAAAAAAGTGGGCATTTAATCAAGATGACTAGACCTTTTTAGCAAGTAGGAGTACCCTTTCGCCCACTTTGTCATCATAATTACTCATCAGTTATTTCATCAGGTGTCCCCCAATGAGTCCAGAGCAACTGACCGAATTGTTACAGGCTGCTTTCCCCAACGCTGATATAGCGGTAAGCGGGCAGGCCGGCAAATTTGATTTACGTATTGTCGATGCTCAGTTTGAAGGGGTTCGCCCGGTTGCGCGACAGCAGGCAGTTTATGCACCTTTAAATGAGCATATTGCCAGTGGTGTAGTGCATGCAGTTACTATTCGTGCCATGACTCCGGAAGAGTGGCGTAAAGCAAGCCTGTTTGGAGTCTAAGCAATGGATCAGTTTTTAATTACAGGCGGGACACGTCTGGAAGGGGAAGTACGTATTTCTGGTGCCAAAAATGCGGCGCTGCCCTTACTGGCGGCAACTATTCTGGCAACCACACCGATTACCCTGACAAATGTACCGGCGTTAAAGGATGTATCTACCCTCATCAAGCTGATTCAGGGTTTGGGCATTACTGTCACCCGTGACGGTGATACGGTTACCGTAGATACGTCTACACTGAACAATCAGTTTGCACCCTATGAGCTGGTAAAGACCATGCGTGCTTCTATTCTGGTACTGGGTCCCTTGCTGGCGCGTTATGGCGATGCCAAGGTATCACTGCCGGGTGGCTGTGCTATTGGTTCGCGCCCGGTTGACCAGCATTTAAAAGCCCTGGAAGCTTTAGGTGCCAGTATTCAGGTAGAAAATGGCTATGTGCATGCCAACAAGGCAGGACGTCTGCAGGGTGGCCGGGTCGTATTTGATATGGTGACCGTGGGTGGTACCGAAAATATCCTGATAGCAGCGGCCATAGCCGCAGGCACAACGGTGATTGAAAATGCTGCGCAGGAACCGGAAATTACCGATCTGGCGAACCTGCTGGTAAAAATGGGTGCCAACATTGAAGGCATTGGCACCAGCACCCTGACTGTGCATGGTGTAGACCATCTGGTGGGTTGTACCTATGCTGTGGTGGCGGACCGTATAGAAACCGGTTCCTACCTGGCTGCTGCTGCTATTACTGGTGGCCGGGTAAAAGCTACGCATACCGACCCTACATTGATGGAAGCGGTGCTGGAAAAGTTTGCAGAAATGGGTGCGGTGATTAACCGTGGTGAAGACTGGGTTGAGCTGGATATGCAGGGCAAGCGTCCAAAAGCGATCAGTTTTGAAACCTTGCCACACCCGCATTTCCCAACTGACATGCAGGCGCAGTTAATGGCTGTGAATACCATTGCTGATGGCAAAGGTGTGATTAGCGAAACAATTTTTGAAAACCGCTTTATGCATGTGCCGGAATTGTCACGTCTGGGTGCCAATATTCATATTGAAGGGCATACCGCCGAAGTGATTGGGGTAGAAAAGCTGGAAGCAGCACCCGTTATGGCGACCGATTTGCGCGCCTCATTTTCACTGGTGATTGCGGCACTGGCTGCACAGGGTGAAACCCTGATAGACCGTATTTATCATTTTGACCGTTGTTATGAGCATCTTGAACAGATATTGCATGCCCTGTGCGCCAAAATTCAACGGGTAAAAGCATGAGTGAAAGCCTAACAACGGATATCAGTGTGAACCATGATGCCGATGCGGATGTACTGGGTAATTTTGATCACGGCTTAACGCTGGCCCTCAGCAAAGGCCGTATTTTAAAAGAAACCCTGCCATTGCTGGCCAATGCCAATATTGCCCTGCTGGAAGACCCGGAAAAATCACGCAAACTGATTTTCCCAACCACACATCCTAAGGTGCGTATCCTGATTTTACGCGCCAGTGATGTGCCAACCTACGTGGAAAATGGTGCAGCGGACTTTGGTGTGGCGGGCAAAGATGTGCTGATGGAGCACGGTGCGCATAATGTGTATGAGCTGATTGACCTGAAAATTGCCCGTTGTCGTTTGATGACAGCAGGCAGAGTGGGGGCAGAGCGTCCACAAGGTCGTCTGAAAATTGCTACCAAGTATGTGAATTTAACCCGTCAGTACTTTGCCAGCTTGGGTGAACAGGTGGATGTGATCAAGCTGTACGGCTCCATGGAGCTGGCACCTTTGGTTGGTCTGGGTGACCTGATTGTCGATGTGGTGGATACCGGCAATACCCTGCGTGCCAATGGCCTGGAGCCACTGGAAGAAATTTGCAAGGTATCGTCACGCCTGATTGTTAACAAGGCCAGCTTTAAGCGCAAGCAAGCGGCGCTGGCACCAATTCTGGTGCAAATTGAACAGGCAGTTGCGGCAAAGATAGGCTAGAGGTGCTCCCGTAAGCATAAAAAGTCAGCTTAGGCTGACTTTTTTATGCTTAGCTTATCCGGGTTGCGCTGCACATAAATGCCACTCAGCTGTTGCTGGTCATCATAGGCAAAGGTAGCGATCATCATTACTTTATTGCTGTCATCACTAAAACTAAAACCAGCACCATCGTTAATCATCTCCATGTGCCATTGCAGTTGTGACCAGCTGTCAAATAAAAGGCGTTCAAAAAAGCGTAATACCCGGTATTTGCCATGTAAAGGTTCGGCTGCAGCCGAGACTTTGCCACCGCCATCTGCATGTAGCTGAATATCTTCACTGAGTAACTGTGATAACTGGTCAATGCTGCCGCTATTAACTGCCAGCTGAAAGGCTGCCAGCAGTTTCTGTTGCTGTTGCTTGGCAACAGGCTGAGTTTTTCTTTTTTCCTGTGCAATGTTCTGTTTTGCACGTGAAACCAGTTGGCGGCACAAGTCGTAGCTGATTTCCAGTGTTTCGGCAATATCGGCATAGGGCTGGTCAAAAATTTCATACAGCAGGTAAGCTGCACGTTCCTTGGCTGACAATTTTTCCAGCAACAGTAAAAAGGCAGTAGAAAGGCTTTCGTCCGACTCCTGCTCGTTAAAGGCGGGGTCATAAAAAGGTTCGGGCAGCCAGGGGCCAATATAGTCGGTACGCTGGTGCTGAGCGCTACGCAGGATGTCAATACTGCGCCGGGTACAAATGGTGGTTAGCCAGGCTGGCGGATTAATAATGCTTTCTTTAGGTGCTTCGGCCCATGTAATAAAGGTATCCTGCACCACATCTTCGGCATCGCTATAGGAGCCGAGAATGCGGTAAGCCAGGCCGAGCAGGAAGCGTCGTCGGCTTTCAAATAGCTGCAGGTCGCTGGGGGAAAGTGGCTTTAATGAAAGAGACATTAATGCTGTGATATCTGGATACGGTTCCATAGGTTAATCATACCGATGGTCACAGTTAAAGCAGATATTTGTTCTTCGCTGAAATGTTGCAGCAGTTGCTGGCGTAAAGGTGTGTAGTCTGCCTGGGTGTTAACGGTGGTCAAGGCCTCTGTCCATGCAAAAGCTGCTTTTTCTGCGGCATTAAAGTCATCAACATGGCGCCAGACAATTAAACGGTCCAGGCGTTCCTGGGTTTCTCCGTCGGCTTTGGCTTCGGCGATATGCATTTTGACGCAAAAAGCACAGCCATTGATTTGCGAGGCGCGTAAAACTACCAAGTGATGCAGCTTGCGCTCCAGTAGTTTTAGCCCATCCAGCTTGACGTGAACCTGATAAAGTGCCTGATAAACAGTTGGCTGGTGTTTTTTTGGATCAATGGATAGTGTAGTCATGATGTTGTTCCTGAAAGTCGTTAATCATTAGGGGACAATACATTGACGAAACAGAGAGGCCGTTTGTGACAGCTCCATCGTAAAATTATGAATTATTTATTTAACTTATTGTTTTTAATTGTATTTAAAAAAATAAAAGGCCAGATGGGAAAATTAAATGCTGGCAAACGCCAATTTCCATCAGCAAAAACTGCCAGGGCTGACATTTTAGCTGTCAAACAGGCTAAAATAAGCCTTTGCCAAGTATGCGGAAGTGATGTGAATGCGTCGGTTGTCAACCACAGATGCTGATTTTCAGCAGCAGTTTGCAGCGTTATTAGCTTTTGAAACCGTTAATGATGCAGCCCTGATTCAAACCGTGGATCAGATTATTGAACAGGTGCGCCTGCATGGCAATGCGCATGTTCTGGCGTTGACACAAAAATTTGACCAGCATCCGGCCACGCATTTTGAGCAACTGGAACTGATACAGGCGGCTTTAAAGCAGGCTTTTGAGCAACTGGATGCGCCGGTACGTGAAGCACTGGAACTGGCGGCACAGCGTGTACGTGAGTTTCACCAGAAGCAGAAACAGGAAGACTGGACCTACGTGGATGCACTGGGTAATACCTTGGGTCAAAAAGTTACGCCCTTAGACCGGGTGGGCATTTATGTGCCGGGTGGCAAGGCTTCCTACCCATCATCTGTATTGATGAATGCCATTCCAGCCGCAGTAGCGGGGGTGGGCGAAATTATTATGGTGGTACCTGCACCCAAAGGCGAGTTAAATCCGCTGGTGCTGGCTGCCGCTTATTTGTCCGGTGTACACCGTGTGCTGACCATTGGTGGTGCGCAGGCTGTAGCCGCACTGGCCTATGGCACCGAAACCATTCCACGGGTGGATAAAATTACCGGGCCGGGCAACCGCTTTGTAGCGGCGGCCAAGCGGGCGGTGTTTGGTCAGGTGGGTATTGATATGATTGCCGGGCCATCAGAAATTCTGGTGTATGCCGAAGGCGAGAACAATGCAGCGTGGTTGGCCATGGATTTGCTGTCGCAGGCCGAACATGATGAAGTGGCGCAGTCGATTTTTATCACCCCGGATGCGGAACTGTTGGCACAGGTGGCAGCGGCCATTGAACAGCATTTGAATGAATTGCCGCGCGCTGACATTGCGCGTACCTCGCTGCAAAACCGGGGGGCGCTGGTACTGGTAAAAGACCGTGCAGAGGCAGTAGAGCTAATTAACCGGGTGGCGGCAGAGCACCTTGAATTATGTATGGATAACCCGGAAAGTCTGTTGCCGCAGATTCGCCATGCCGGTGCCATTTTTATGGGGCGTTATAGCCCGGAAGCGATTGGTGATTATTGTGCGGGGCCAAATCACGTATTGCCTACGTCCGGCACAGCACGTTTTTCTTCCCCGTTAGGTGTTTATGATTTCCAGAAACGCAGCAGTATCATCCATTGTTCGCCACAGGGCAGTGTGCAGTTAGCGCAGGCAGCCGATATTTTGGCGCAGCAGGAAGGGCTGGATGCGCATGCACGTTCTGCCCGTTACCGTGCCGGCTGATGATTTGATGGATGTTGCAGTAGGCCGGACTTGATGTCTGGCTTTCTATTGTATTAAAGATAAATAAAGTTGATTGAGGTTGTGATGAGTGCAGGGCAGTCCGTTTCCGAACAGTTAAAGCGTTTCTGGAGTCCAGAGGTACGTGAATTACAGCCTTATGTACCCGGTGAGCAGCCAAAGATTGACAACCTGCTGAAGCTGAATACCAATGAAAGCCCGTTTCCACCGTCGCCAAAAGTACAGCAGGCTATTATTGAGGCTGTCAGCAATCAGGCGGAAAGCCTGCGTTTATATCCAGATCCGGATTCTAGCGCGTTGAAACAGGCGATTGCCACGCAGCAAGATTTACCGCTGGCGCAGGTGTTTGTAGGCAATGGTTCCGATGAAGTGCTGGCACATATTTTTAAGGCATTTTTTATTCAGGCGGAACCCGTACTATATCCGAATATCAGTTACAGCTTTTATCCGGTATATGCCCAGTTTTTTAATTTAAAAACAGTGGAAGTGCCACTGGCAGAGGATTTTAGTATTGATGTGTCGGCTTATCAGCAGCCTGCTGGTGGGGTGATTATTGCCAACCCGAATGCACCAACTGCGATGTTTCTGGCACTGGATCAGGTGGAAAAACTGTTGCAGCTACACCCTGACCGGGTGGTGGTGATTGACGAAGCCTATGTGGATTTTGGAGGGCAGTCTGCCACCAGCCTGATTGATCGCTATGACAATCTGGTGGTGTGCCAAACCACCTCCAAGTCGCGCGCGCTGGCTGGTTTGCGTGTCGGTATGGCTTTTGCGCAGCCACATTTAATTGCTGCGCTGGAAGCGGTAAAAAACAGTTTTAATTCGTATCCGATTGACCGTCTGGCGGTGGCTGGGGCGGTGGCTTCCTTTGAGGATCAGGCTTATTTTGAGCACACCTGCCAGCAGGTGATAGCTAACCGTGAGCAGTTAGTGGCTGGATTAAATCAGCTGGGTTTTGAGGTGTTGCCATCCGCCGCCAATTTTGTATTTGCCAGACATACCAGCCAGCCAGCATTACACCTTGCACAGCAGTTGCGTGAGGTGGGGGTGATTGTGCGGCATTTTAAACGCGAAAAAATTGATAACTTTTTGCGCATTACTGTCGGCACGGTGCAACAGCAGCAACGTTTGCTGGATAGCCTGCAAAATATTCTGGCTTAGTCGCCTTTTCAGGCTGTGGTATCAGGAGTGTGATACTGGTTTAGGCAGTTTAAAATGGCTGAAATTTTGTCAAAGCACTCCTGATATTCTGCCTCGCAGGTGGACGCAATGGTAATGCCACCACCTGCCCATGCGGTGATGATGTCGCCCTGTTTTTGCAGGGTGCGGATTAAAATATTAAAGCTACCCGTATCATCATAATTCAGGTAGCCCATACTGCCACAGTAGGCACCCCGGGCTTCGTATTCCAGTTCGTCAATAATCTGCATCGCCCGAACTTTTGGAGCCCCGGTAATGGAGCCGCCCGGTAGTGAGTCGAACAGGACTTGCAGGGGGGAGCTATCCGCCTTTAGGGTTGCCTCAATATCGCTGACCATGTGGTGAACCTGGGCAAAGCTTTCGATGTGGAACAGCGAGGTGACTTTTACACTGCCGGTTTTAGCGTATTTGCCCAGGTCATTTCGCAGTAGGTCTACAATCATGAGGTTTTCGCTGCGGTCTTTTTCTGAATCTATTAACAGTTGCTTTTGTTGCTGGTCAAGTGCTGTGTCTGAGTAGCGGGGGCGTGTTCCCTTAATGGGGCTGCTGACAAATTTGCCCTCCGGCTTAAACTCGATAAACAATTCCGGAGAGCAACTTAATACCTCTGTCTGGTTAAAACAGGCGTAGCCAGCGTATGGTGCATTGCTGAGCTGCAACAGTGCATCAATTGCGGTTATAAGTGTGCCACTGGCGGGCGCTTTAAACGGCTGGGTTAAATTGACCTGATAGCAGTCTCCCTGTTTCAGGTAGTGCTGAACCCTATCAAAAGCCTGACGATATTGCTGAAATGACCAGCAGCTTTTAAATGTTGTTGCCAGGCTTAAAACTCCCTGTACTGGTGCCTGCTGGACTTGCGCTGCAATAT
>JASLIR010000398.1 GCA_030152125.1 Alkanindiges sp. | reverse complement strand
TGGCCGAATTTAGTGGCCTGTATGTATTAAGCTATGCAGACACCAATACCGACAATACCGACTTTAAACCTTTTGAGCAGTACAAAACTGGCGACTGGGTAGAATACAAGGGCAGTCGCTATGTGACCTCCGATATTCGTCAAGCCACTATTTTAAAAGCCAGTGCACAGGGCGAAATTCCCGGCCTGCCGGATAAAGACCAGCAGATTTTTGTGATAGACCTGCGCCAGCAACAGCAGTTTATGACGCTGGATTTTTCCCTGAGCAAAACAGAGCCTGCAGTATATACCGGCTATGCAGTGGAACTGGCTGAGCTCGGCATGCAAAACCTGCGCGATAGCCAGCTTACCCAACAAAGTGCAGGCCGCTTAAAAGGCCAGATAGAAGCCAGCCAGTGCCCTAGCTGCGGCGGCAGTATCCGCTGGGTAGATGGCATGACATCGCATGTGGTTTGCCCGCAATGTTTTAGTGATATTTCCTTTAAGGACAAGCAGCAGCAAGTACTTAAAGGTTATGATTTTAGAAGAAATCAGGAACAGTTTTTTAGCCTGCAGCTGGGTGCCAGTGGCACGATTAATCAGTTGAACTGGGTGGTTATCGGCATTCTTAAAAAAGTCGAGCTGGATGGCCCGGAAACCTGGCGTCTGATCCAGCGCAGCAGTGCCAGCCCGGAAATAACCGGCGAATTCTGGATAGAATACCTGCTGTATAACCCGCAACAGGGCTTTAAATGGCTGGTAGAAAGCAGGGATGGCACATGGGCAATGGCTACCTTATTAAATCAGTGGCCAAAACTGGCCAGCAACCGTCAGCCCTTTTCCAGCCGTGACATTTTAATGCCCAAGCTATACGACTATGGCAGCCGGGTGGAATATGCCGCCGGTGCATTTTACTGGCATATTGAAAGTGGTGATTTAACCTTCCATAGTGATTATGGCAACCAGCAGCACAAGCTGTGTGCTGAATATACCAGCCAGGAACTGACCTGGAGTGATAGCGAAAACGTGGCACCTCAACAGGTGGGCCAGTGGTTTAACCACGATGGCTTAAAGGCCAAGGGGCGTCCGGCCATGGCGAACAGTTTTTCCTCCGGGCAAAACCAGGATTTACCATTTCAAATAAGCGCACCTTCTGAAGGACTGGCCATCTTGCTACTGCTGGGTTACGGCATTATCAACCTGCCAGCGGCTTTTTTAAGTTTCAAGGACGGCTTCGCTTTTGTAATGGTCTGCCTGATCAGTTATGTCGTGTACCGGATTGTCTGGTATCCTTTTCGCAAGCAGGATGACTAAACAAGCATGAAGGATTTTTATTTGTGGCTGTGTATAGGCGCTATTCTGTTAGCCACCCTGCTAAACTACTGGATTGTTGATGATAACCAGAGCTGGAACAGCCATGGCAGCAGTAGTGGTTATTCCCGCACTGGCAACTGGCATAAATAACCCGGTAAACCACCCTTATGTCTAACCCGATTGGCCAACACTATCTCATTGACCTGCATGGCATTCCGGCACAGCCTGCGTGCGACATCCAGCTGATTGAACGCACCTTATTGCAGGCCGCACAACTGGCGCATGCCACCGTGCTGCAACAGCATTTCCATTCCTTTGGTGCGGGTCAGGGTGTAACGGGCGTATTATTGCTTAGCGAATCGCATATCAGCATTCATACCTGGCCGGAACACCAGCTGGCTTCCATTGATATTTTTATGTGCGGCAAACATCAGGCCGAAGCAGCCATTCGCCATATACAGCAAAGCCTGCCGCATCACAGCGCAAGTATTCAGATGATTGCCCGTGGCCAACACAACGCATCATCACAGCAGCATCAGGCATCATAAAATAACCATACTGACGATTATCGGGCACAAAGCCTTGCCCATCGCCCGGTAGCCTTGTATTTTATAAAAATGAGCCTATTTAAGTATCAATACACTTTATGATTTTTGCGGATACAACAGGAGCATCCTATTCGTGGCAAAACCTTATTTAACGCACCGTTGTTTAATCGCTCCACCGCAACTTAACCAGGATTTTTTTACACAAACACTGGTTTATATCGCCCGTCATGATGAACAAGGTGCCCAAGGTTTAATTATTAACAGGCCTAGCCATATTGAAATTAAAGAACTTCTGAGTGACTTGCACATTAGTACCGACCTGGTAAAACCGCATGCGGTACTGGAAGGCGGCCCGGTACGTCCGGAAGCCGGCTTTGTGCTGCATACCGGTCATCCGGCATGGCAATCCTCCATTGCGGTCAGTGAAAATGTGTGTGTGACCACCAGTAAGGACATTCTGGAAGCAATAGCCCATAACGAAGGCGTGGAGCGCTACCAGATTATGCTGGGCTATGCCAGCTGGAAACCCCAGCAACTGGAAGATGAAGTAAGCCGTGGTGACTGGCTGATTTGCGATGCCGATATGGACTTGCTGTTTGGCCTGCCTTACGACCAGCGCTGGTCAGCTGCGGCGGCAAAAATCGGGCTGGATACCAACTGGCTGTCTGAAGAAGTAGGCCATGCCTGAGCACACCGAACAAACAGCCTTACAAGCGCAACTGGTACTGGCCTTTGACTTTGGCACACAAAAAATGGGCATCGCCACCGGGCATGCCCTGACTGGTACTGGCCAGCCACTGGCGTTATTTCCCATGCAGGATGGTATTCCTAACTGGGAGAACCTGGAAAAAATAATCCGGCAATGGCAACCGGAGCTAATGCTGGTTGGCCTGCCCTTAAATATGGATGACAGTGAATCCGAACTTTCCGCACGCGCACGCAAGTTTGCCCGCCGCTTAAGGCACCGCACCAATATAGCCGTGTGGATGGTAGATGAGCGCCTGAGTACCCGCGATGCGCGTGAGTCACTCAGTAAATTAAAGCAGCAGGGACAGGCAAAACGCACCAGTGCAGATAGTCTGGCAGCACTGATGCTGCTTGAAAGCTGGTTTAGGGAACCAAATCCAATTCGCCCCTAAACCTGTTGTGCGCAGGAAATCGCTTATTCCTGCTTTAACCACGGCCATGCGGCTTTTAAATAAATAAACATGGACCACAGGGTAAGAATCACCGCCGCATACAGCAACACATAGGCCACCGGTTCAGCCGGCTTCCAGTTAAACAGGAATACGCTGATGGCAATCATTTGCAGCGCGGTTTTGTATTTACCCACGGTAGATACCGCCACACTGGTACGTGCGCCCAGTTCCGCCATCCATTCACGCAGGGCGGATACGGTAATTTCACGCGAAATAATCACAATCGCCGCAAATGCCATGCTAATGGTAGGTTGCCACTGCACCAGCACCACTAATGCCGCAGCCACCATCAGTTTGTCAGCCACAGGGTCCAGAAAGCGCCCGAATGCCGAGGTCTGGTTTAAGGCACGCGCCAGATAACCATCCAGCCAGTCAGTCACCGCTGCCAGCACAAACACGCCGGTGAGCAAGGCGTGACGCCACAAACCGCCATCATGACCATATACCCCGATTGCGGGCGGCCAATAGGCGATCAGGATAAATACAGGAATTAATACTATCCTTGCCAGGGTAAGCACATTGGGGATATTGAGTATTTTTCCTGCCATACAAACGTCCTACTTCACATTCGTTTGAGTATAGACGCAGGCACGGGCTTTTTGAAAGGGGAGAAATCCCCTTCCGCTGAATGTGTGTGCACTATATTCAGGCAATTGCACCCCGTTTACAGAAAAACGGTGACTGTCTGACGGCTGATTGCCAACAGTTGCCCCTGCTCATCCCAAATGTGCGCCTGTGCAAAAGCATAGCCATCCGCTGCATATTCGGTTTTTACCTGATAGCGCCACCAGGCATCACCGGGTATTTGCGCTGGCAGATTAACCAGATCCAGCTGCCAGCTTAAGGAGCTAGCCGGTGCCGGACGGTTAAACAGCGGCAATACGGAAGGCGGCCACAAATCCACCAGTGCAAACAAATGTGGCAACTGGATAGAAGCTACCTCTGTAGCAGGCTTAAAACGCATCCAGCCGGTAAAATCAGGCTGTTTGCTGGCACTAAATGGCAAACCACCTTCAGACCAGTACACATTAAAGTGCTTCAGGAATTCCGGTACAATCCCTTCCAGATAAGGCATTGGATTTAATTCTTCACGCGGCCTCAGGCTTACCACAGGAACCTGACTGGCAATGTTAATGATGGATTCCCGCGCTGTACCAAAGCTGGCAGTCAGTACGGATTGTACCTGCCCCTGCTGGATTAATTGCACCTGCACTGTGGTAACCGATTTACCGGCACGCAATACCTGCGCATTTAAGGTAGCCTGCTCGCCACCCAGTACCGGGCCAACAAAATTGATGGATGCAGATTTTAAAACCTTCGTGTCATCCGCCACCAGTGCCTGCGCACGGGCCACCATTAATGCACCTATCAAGCCACCAAATACGGCACGACCCTGCCCCCAGCCCAGGGGGATATCAACCGCTTCGGCTGATGCTGCACTGGCAAGTAGTTGATCTAATAACATAAGGCTACCTCATGATCATTTTTGCTGGTTTGTTTAAAATCGTCTAAAGCCATCATCTATAGATGACTACTGTAATTTATATCCTGACTGTAGCGCGTAAAAGCACAGATTGAAAGTAACTGAACTGTCCAGTCAATACTTTAAAGGAACTTATGATCAATAAAAAAAGCCCCATTCAGCATGAGGCTCTCTTAAATCAAATTTATATCGCCACTTTAATCAGCACCTGGCGTTTCTTTACCTGCTGACCCAGTTGACCAATCAGCTCATCCACCACGCCATCCACATCAGACTTCAATTGCTGCTGGATTTTCATCGCTTCCAGAATCAGCAAGGTCTGGCCTTTAACAACGCTATCACCCTTGTTCACCAGCAAGTTCACAATTGCCCCATCCATTGGCGCACGGATTTGCCCGTCACCCGCTACATCTGCCGTGGCTGGCGGCGCATAAGTCACGTTTTCTACCAGTACGTTGCCATTAGCCAAATCCAGATACAGTTCATTGCCATTCAGCACATAGTCAATGCGGCGACGCACACCCTGCCATACATAGGTCAGTTGCTGTTCATTCACGCTTACCAGTTGAATGCTATCGGACTGCTCACCAAATCTGATGGTGCCCGACTGCGCATCACGGTCTACCCACACGGTTTGCTGTTGCTCACCCAGCTTAAGCTTTAAGGGCAGTGCCGCTTCCACACCGGTATGCCAGTGGGTGGCCCACTGTGCAGACTTGCCGGGTTTGTTGGTCTGGCTAAACAGCAGGCCGGCAATGGCCGCAGTTTCAAAGCTTAAAGGCTGTGCATGCAGGCTTACATCATCACTAAAATGCTGCTGGATAAACGCCGTATTGGTATCACCAGCCACCACCACCGGATGGCGTAACAGGTTTACCAGAAACTCCTTATTGCTGTTTACCCCCAGCAGCACACAGTCATCCACTGCACGCGCCAACAGGCGAATGGCATCGTTACGGGTTTTGCCATAGGCAATGACCTTGGCTACCATCGGGTCATAAAACGGGCTGACTTCATCCTGCCCCAGCATGCCATGGTCAATACGTACACCCGGTAAGCTGGCGGGCTGCCAGCGCAGTACCTTGCCGGTTTGCGGCAAAAAATCCTGCCGCGGGTCTTCCGCATACAGACGCACTTCAATGGCATGGCCGTTAAAGCACAGTTCATGCTGTTGTAACGGCAGTGTTTCGCCATTGGCAACGCGGAGTTGCCACTCCACCAGGTCCAGCCCGGTAATCAGCTCAGTGACCGGGTGCTCTACCTGTAAGCGGGTGTTCATCTCCAGGAAATAAAACTCGCCAGACTGATCCAGCAAAAACTCTACGGTTCCTGCGCCCACATAATCGCAGGACTTAGCCGCAGCCACCGCAGCCTCACCCATACGCTGGCGCAGTTCCGGGGTCATTACCGGACACGGTGCTTCTTCCACTACCTTCTGGTGACGGCGTTGGATGGAGCAATCACGCTCAAACAGGTACACATGGTTGCCATGCGTATCACCAAACACCTGAATTTCCACATGGCGCGGTGCAATCACGGCTTTTTCAATAATCAGCTCGCCGGAACCAAAAGCATTTTCCGCTTCGGAACGTGCGGTTTTCAGCGCTTCCAGCAACTCGGCCTGCTGGTGTACCAGACGCATACCCCGGCCACCGCCACCGGCAGAGGCTTTTACCATCAAGGGAAAGCCAATTTTGCTGGCCTGCTCCGCCAGATAATCGATATCCTGTTGTGCCCCTTCATAACCCGGTACACAAGGCACACCCGCTTCAATCATGGCAATTTTGGACAGGCGCTTGCTGCCCATCAGTTCAATTGCCCTGGCGGTAGGGCCAATAAAGGCAATCTGGTTGTCGATACAAGCCTGGGCAAAGTCAGTATTTTCCGACAAAAAACCATAACCGGGATGCACTGCATCTGCGCCGGTTGCCTTGGCCGCTGCAATAATGTTGGCAATGGACAGGTAGGAATCGGCCACCTTGGAAGGCCCGATATACACCGCTTCATCCGCTACCTGTACATGCCGTGCATTTTTATCGGCATCCGAATACACCGCCACGGTCTGGTAACCCAGCGCCTTGGCCGTTTGCATCACACGGGCAGCAATTTCACCGCGGTTTGCCACTAATACTTTTGTAAAAGCCATATTTTCACCAATCCCTATTCATCACTGGACTGTGGTGTTTCATCCACCCAGCCTGGCAAACGCTTCTGCACAAAGGCCATGGTGCCTTCCATACCTTCCGGCCCGCCTACTGCATTGGCAAACTGCTGCGCAGCATCATCCAGCAGGGTATTTAAAGGCTCGTTCAGGGTACGGTGCAGCAGTGCCTTGGTCACCCGCGAGGCCATTGGCGCAGCACGTTTAATATGCTTGATGGTATCAGCCAGTGCCTGCTCCAGCGCAGCTTCATCAGCCACTACCTGATGCACCACACCCAGTTGCAGCGCGGTTTTACCATCAAAACGCAAGCCCAACAGGGCCAGACGGCGCGCCTGGGTTAAGCCAATGCGCTTTACCACGAAGGGTGCGATTTGTGCAGGCAGCACACCCAAGCCAGTTTCCGGTAGGCCGAACTGGGCATTTTCACGGCTGATGGCCACATCTGACACGCAGGCCAAACCAAAGCCACCACCCAGCACCGCACCTTCCAGCAAGGCCACCACAGTTTGCGGAGCCTGATCCACCTGCTCAATCATTGCACCAAAGCGGCGGTTAAAATGCACATACGGCTTGTTGCTGCCTTCCTGCAAGGCCTGCACACGCAGGCCAGCCATATCCTTAATGTCACCACCGGCACAAAAATGCCCGCCCTTGCCACGAATAATCACCGCACGGATGGCAGTACTATCAGCAATTTTTTCAAACACCTGTTGAATGGCATTCACCATATTCAGGCTCATGGCATTGCGGCTGTCCGGGCGGTTTAGCCACAGGGTTAAAATACTGCCCTGCTGCTCCAGCTGGATACTTTCATCCAGCTGATCAATCCCCAAGCCTAGGTCGGCAACTGAAACTTGTGCGTTCATCACTGTTCCCCCTGCTTATCTTTGTTTGCTTGGCAGAATATTCATCAGCTTGCAAATAATGCCCAGCATGATTTCGTCGGCACCACCACCAATCGAACCCAGGCGGCCATCACGGTACAGTTGCGATGCCGGGTTTTCCCACATAAAGCCCATACCACCCCAGTATTGCAGGCAGCTATCCGCTACCTCACGGGTTAAACGGCCTGCTTTCAATTTGGCCATGGACGCCAGCAGGGTCACATTTTCCCCATCAATATGCTGCTCACAGGCTTGATAGGTCATGGCACGCAAGGCTTCTACTTCGGTTTGCAGCTCGGCAAAGCGGAAATGCACATACTGGTTATTAATCAATGGCTGACCAAAGGTAGTCCGTTCACGCGCATAATCAATGGTTTGTTCAATACAGTGATGCAAGCCGCCAATCGCATTGGCACAGGCCCACAGGCGTTCTTCCTGAAATTGCAGCATTTGCATCATAAAGCCCATGCCTTCCGCACCCACCAAGTTACGCTGTGGCACCCGTACATTGTCAAAAAATACCTGCGCAGTGGTGGTGGAACGCATACCCAGCTTGTTCAATGGCTCGGAAAAACTGATACCTTTGGTTTTGGCAGGCACAATGATCATGGATTTATTGGAATGCGGCTTGCCATCAGAGGTATTGGCCAGCAAACAGAAAAAATCGGCTTGCAGGGAGTTGGTGATCCACATCTTGGTGCCGTTAATCACATAATCGTCACCATCTTTTACTGCCGTGGTTTTAATGGCCGCCACGTCAGAACCCGCATGCGGTTCAGACACCGCAATGGATGCTACATACTCGCC
>JASLIR010000364.1 GCA_030152125.1 Alkanindiges sp. | reverse complement strand
CAATACCGTATGGCAGGAAAATGCACCCTCTTTTGCGGATGTGGTGGTGGGGCAACTGGGTAAGCTTATTTTTCGTGAGCAGGCCAGCCATAACGACTTTTTGCAACGCCTGAGTGGCAACACGGCAGTGCGCTTGGATGCATCTTATAGCGCTGATGTAGATGAATCCGCAGCATTTACCGATTACCAGCGTGAGATTGTGCTGACCGATTTTTATAGCAATGAATTTGGCAATTTTGTGCGTTATACCGGGGGTTACCTGACACGTTATCCTTATCTGGACATGATGAGCGGTATTAGCTGGTCCAGTATGGTGAAAAGTTTGCGTACAGCCTCTGTGCTGGTAACCGGACGGCATCATGCCGTGTATGCAGCATGTAGGGCACGCACGCCATTTGTCACCTTAAAGGGCAATACGCATAAAATTGAAGGCATGATTCAGATGTCGGGTTTACCAATTCCAGTGTATGACAAACCACAACAAATTGGTGAGGGTATTCGCTGGGCCCGACGTAACCGGGCAGTATATGAAGCATTTTTTGACTGGATGGATGCCCAGCCCAAACTAACGCTGGCTGATATGGGTTTAACAGCTGAAACCTACAACAACCCCTGAAGTTGAGTAGGTAAAAACCAGTTTTCAGGACGTCCCATTTGCATCAGGGGATTGTTTTTTGCTGGTGTATCCCGGGCTGCTTCATCTGGCAAGACGGTTTATTAAAATGTGATAACAAACACGGAAACCCGCAATATGCTTGCCATAATCCCGTGTTACAGTCTTCCGGCTTGCTAAGGTTTGGCTGTTTGTCATATTTTTGAAATGTTTCGTGGAAAAACTGGCTTATTAAACCCATAAAAATATATAGTAATTATTGTAGTAATTATAATGTGTTAAATAAAACATGCGAATGCTTAAGCAATGGATGCAGCCTTGATGTGGCGATAGTAACTGTCAGGCTACAGGACGCCATACTGAATCAGGGCAAAAGATGGCAATAAAACCATGTGGTATTAACAGGTGCCATAAAGGTATTGGACAAATATGGGCAGTGATGTAGTGCAGGAACAATCCGGGGTTTTAAAAAGCGGGATCGCACAAATTGTGCAGCAGGCTGACTTGCTGGAAGAAAGTGGAGAGCTGGAACAGGCAGAAATACTGCTGTTGCAGGCAGTGAAAGACTATGATTTTTCTGTGGATTTATATTTAAAACTGATTAACCTCAGTTCGCGCTTAAAACACTTTGATATTGCCTTACAGGGTTGCCAAACCCTGCTGGACGATGATGACAGTGGCGAGCGCTGGTATTTCTACGCACAAACGCAAGAGCGTATGCAGGACTGGCATGCGGCAAAAAGCAATTATCTGAAAGCACTGGACTACGGTTATGACACGGTTCGGGTGTATTACCGTCTGGCGACCATATGCAACCTGCTGGAGCAGGAAGAAGAAAGCCTGGCATTTTACCAGCAGGCCTTGCCTCGCTTTGCTGCGGAAGAACAACACCATAAGGAAGGCCTGGGCTTTTATAATGAATGGGTGACCACCTTAATCCGCTGTGAGCAATACCCTGATACGCTGGTGCTGCTATTCAGGATTATTGATATTCACAAGGAGCAGCGGCTGGGTCTGGATAAGCTGATTCGCCGGCTACATGGCCTGTGGGCACAGCAGGGGCTGCATTATGAAAGTTTATGGTGCTATATCCTGTTACGGACTTACCCGGAACTGACTGAACTTGCCAATGAGCTGTATCTGGATAAATGTGTGCGTCTGGGCTATTTCGCACCGGAGGCGATCATGCTGGCGCAACGGGTGGTGATAGATAGTGCGGCTTACTCACATGTGCTGAAACAGGCGTTCTATTTATTACTGATCTATTTTGGTATTCAGCCCAAAGTGCTGAACAAGGTTATTCGCTTTGTAAAAGGCCGCCGTATAGACCAGAAGCTGTTATTTACCCTGTCGGCCTGTTTGTATCATTCGCAGGAAGATGAGCGTCTGGAGTCTTTCCTGTCGGTGCAGAAAACTGTCGACCTGAAAGAGTTTGCTGAAGATGTGCCCTCGGTAGCCTGGTACTTGCTGCAACAGGTGAATACTGACGATGAAACGTCGCAAAAAGCCCGGATTACCCTGGACAGCTATCGCCGGGTGGAGGCAGACCGCTATCTGGTATGGCGTAAACTGTATGCTGCCAAACAACTGGCCATCGTGTCTAATTCACCCTGTGAACTGGGTAAGCAGCAGGGTGCTGCTATTGATGCACATGATTATGTGGTGCGCTTTGACAACTTTGATGTTAGCCCGCCTTATGCTGCTGATTACGGTACAAAGGTGCAGATGCATGTGCGTCCCGGCGGTGAGGTAGAAAAATTTGACCTGACCCCGCCGGAAGTGGACATTGTGCTGTCCGGCATCCAGCCATGGCTGTTTTTCCATCGCTGGTCAACCGTGACCAGCCTGCTGGCCAAGGGCGGACGGGTGGTGTTTTTCCCGGAGCAGGAGCAAAAGGAACTGATTCACCGCCTGCGCCGTGCGCCAAGCCCCGGTTTGTGTACAGCCTGGGTGTGCGCCCAGCATCATCCTGTGAGCATGACCACTTATTATGGCTTGGAGCTGCTTAACCAGCAGGGCGAGGCTGTTCCCTCCCTGCATTACTGGGAAGCCATGGCGCCATCGCCACGGCATGATGTGCAGCGCGAGAGTGTACTTATCCGCGAGTTTTTACAGGGAAATAAACCATAACCAGTGGTTTCTGCTGCTGGCCTGTTGCTGGCTTAGTCTGTTGCTGGACTGCTCTGCTGAATGAGCCTGTTGCTGCTTTCGGCCGTAGGTGTTGTGCTGTTATGCTGCGCCTGAATCAGCCTGCCAGGCTGATAGGCGGCATCGTCAATGCTCAGGGGCTGCCCTAACATTTGCTCACGTAACATACGCGCTGCCACTGGTGCCATAACCAGCCCATTACGGAAATGCCCGGTATTCAGCCATAAGTTATCCAGGGTGGCTGTGCGGCCAATAAATGGAATGCCTAAGGGCGAGGCAGGTCGTAATCCAGCCCATGCTTTTACAATGGGCATAGCTGCCAGCCCAGGCAAGATATCAAGGGCAGCCTGTTTAAGCTGCTGGCCTATCACGGGGTTTATGTCGGTATTAAAACCGACATCCTGCATGCTGGAACCACAAACAATATGCCCGTCCTGACGGGGGATCAGGTAAGTTCCTTTGTACATGACCATCTGGCCTAGCCAGTTGGCTGGGGCTTTAAACAGGATCATCTGTCCCTGAATTGGCCGTACCGGCAACTGCCAGCCCAGCTGTTCACTCAATAGGCCAGACCATGCCCCACTGGCTATCACATAGGCATCGGCCTGCCAGCGCTGTTGCTGGTCGTCCAGTACAGCTTCAATCCTGCCATGCTGCTGCACAAGCTGTTGCACCCGTATATGGCTGACCATGCGCACATTGGGCTGGGCGTGCAGGTAAGTAATCAGGGTTTTTAGCAAGCGTGGATTGCGGATATTGGCAAGCTGTTCAAACCAAAGCCCTTGTTCAATCGTCTGGTTTAGTTGTGGGCAAAGTTGGTGCAGGGGAGTGCTTTGCAGGTATTGTGCCTGCTGCTGGGCATCATGGTCGTGCTGAGCCCAGCCTAAGCCAGTATCAAAATCCTGCTGGTCCAGAATCAGCATACCACTGGGGTGGATTTCAATGTTCATACCAGTCTCAGCGTATAACACGGGTTGCCACTGCTGGTACAACACCTTGCCATGCCTTGCCAGCGCATTCACTGCGGGCCGGTAGCGCCACGGGTACATGGTGGACAAAATGCCACCACCCGCCCAGGAGGCGGCCTGACCAAAATCCTGCTGGTCCAGTACTGTTACTTGGCAACCGGCATGTGATAGCTCTAAAGCCGACATCAGGCCAATAACACCACCGCCAATGATTAATACATGCATATGGATGTAAACCGCTGGCTGCTTAGGCCTGATCTTTCAGCATGATGGCTGCTTTTTCGGCAAAATAGGTCAAAATACCATCGGCACCGGCACGCCTAAAGCCCAGCAGGGACTCCAGGATCACCGATTCATTCAGCCAGCCATTTTGTATGGCCGCCATGTGCATGGCATATTCACCGCTTACCTGATAGACAAAGGTGGGGACGCCAAAGGTGTCTTTCACTTCCCGCACCAGATCCAGATAAGGCTGGCCGGGTTTTACCATCACCATGTCGGCGCCTTCCTGTAAATCCAGCGCTACTTCGTGCAGGGCCTCGGCGCGGTTGCCAAAGTCCATTTGGTAGCTTTTTTTGTTGCCACCTTTCAGGTTGCTGGCACTGCCTACAGCATCGCGGAACGGGCCGTAGTAGCTGGAAGCAAATTTAGCCGAGTAGGCCATAATGGCGGTGTGAATAAAGCCTTTACTTTCCAGTGCCTGGCGGATTGCACCAATGCGGCCATCCATCATGTCGCTGGGGGCAACAATATCCACTCCGGCTTCGGCATGGCTGAGCGCCTGCTTTACCAGGGCTTCTACAGTTTCATCATTTAGTACATAACCGCTATCATCAATCAGGCCATCCTGGCCATGTGTGGTATACGGGTCTAAGGCACCATCGCTGATCAGCACTATATCCGGCAGTTCTTTTTTTAGCAGGCGAATGGTGTTTTGTACCAGGCCATCTTCATGCCATGCGGCAGAAGCATCCAGGCTTTTATCTTCCTGTGGTGTTACCGGGAATAACGCCAGTTTGCTCACGCCCAGGGTTAATAAACGCTCGGCCTGTTTTAGCAGTAAATCGGCAGAAACCCGCTGTATGCCGGGCATGCTATGAATGTCCTGGCGCTGGTTGGTGCCGGGTAATACAAAGACAGGATAAATGAGATGCTTGGAGAGCAGGTCATGCTCGCGGACCATATTCCGTACCTGATCGTGTTTGCGTAAACGTCTCAGACGTGTGGCTGGAAATTCACGATTGAACGCATAGGTCATGGTCTGCATCTCGTTTCAGGCTAGAATAGGCAGGTATTGTAAGCTGTCAACCTGGGATATTCATGCCTGAGCAACAAAAAACTGTTATTTCTCCGACTAAAGAGTCAAATGTTGAACGATCAAAAGCGGCAATTACTGCTGCCGAGCAGGCTGCGGCGCGGTCACGCCAGTGGACGGGTAGCCTGCCACTGGAGCAGAAACTGGATAAGGTGTTGCAGCACCTGTGCAACTCTTTTAACGAGTCTCCCTTTTTCGCCTTTAGTCAGATGAAAATGGTGGTGGATCACCATGACATTAAATGTGTGCTGGATATGGATCAGCACCTGATTGGTAATGTGGCTTTCCAGATTTTGCATGGTGGGGTGAGTGCAACCCTGCTGGACAGCATTGGTGGCATTGTGGCCATGGGCGAAATTTACAAGCGCGCCAACAAGGAAGAAGCAACCGAAATGCTGCGCAAGATTAGCCGCCTGGCTACGGTAGACATGCGCGTGGACTACATTGCGCCGGGACGTGGCAAGCAGTTTATTGGCAGTGCCGAAGTGTTAAGAATGGGCCGCAAGGGCTGTACCATGCGTATGAATATGCATAATGATGAAGGTAAACTGATTGCCACCGGCATTGCATCGTATGCCTATTAATGTCGCTTAAATGCTGGAAGTAAGAAGGGAATCTTACTTAATTTGTTTATGAATTTGTTTGTAGTTTAAAAATACTTAAATAAGTACTAAAAAATATAGTTTTTTCACATCTTCCTTAAACCACAATACCTAATATGGGCGAGTGTATTTTTAGCGGTTTCGCTTAATCTTCCTATAGTTGCGATCATCATACGATGCTTGAGAAAGGCAGTGATGACGCAGATTCTATTATAAGGGAAGATGATGATGAAACGCTTAAGCCAGAGTTTACTCGCCATAGCAATCTGTACTGCTGCTGTTGCCATAACAGGCTGTGATGACGATAAAGATAACAACAGTGGAACAATAACACCGGTAACCACCAAAGAAACCGTGAAGGGAACAGCCGCAACCGGTAAAGCCTTTGTAGGTAAGGTGGTTGTTCAAAATAAAAACGGTGTGGTATCAGACCCTGTTAGCATTGGTGCAGACGGCAAGTTTAGTGTAAGTGTTGAGAAGGGCGCACCTTATATCATTAAAGCTTATAACGATACCGATACCCTGTATTCCTTTGCTGCTACCGCAGCGGATAACGTAAACGTGACCCAGTTGACTACGCAGGCTATTTTTGCGGTGAATACTGATCCGGACAACCGCGATTACAGCACCCTGGCTGATATTTTCACCCAGTGGAAAAAAGTAACCACTGAAACGCCAGCAGCAGAAATCCAGGCCTCACTGGATCAGGCAGCCAAAGAGGCGATTGCCAACCTGAAGGCGCTATTTGATGCTAATGGCTACGATACTACCAAAGGTTACCCCGACCTGTTTAAAACCAGCTTTACCGTAGGTGCTACAGGTCTGGATAAAGTGCTGGATGGTGTCAGCATTACCGGTTTGAACCAGGCTTGTACCGGTACCGGTTCTACTTATACCTGTAATGTGAAATACAAGGTTGGCGAAAGCACCAATTACGAGTGGAGTTATAATATTTCTACCACTGGTATTACCGTGAAGCTGACTCCAGGGACTACAGGCGGTAGTGGCAACTATAACTTGGATATTACAGTATTGGCTGCTGGCGTGGCTTCGCCTGTTATTCATGTGCAAAATATTGCCAAGCCTTCTAATCAATCAGAGTTCTGCTCAATCAATGACATTAAGGACAGATTGCCTCCGGGTTCAGGTTTTACCGTGAATTCCTGTACCTTTAATGGTACAACCGGCACAATTGCAGCAACGGTAACAGTGAGTGGTTTTGGTGTGAGCTATAGCGTGAAGTACGAATATACTGCCGCTACCTAATATAAGCACAAGCACTATAAATAATAAGCTGTAAGCAGGGGTTTGTTGTGTATTCAGACATGGAAACATGGTTGAAAGTTCAACACGCCCCATATTGGCGCCCCGGACTCACTCCGGGGATTTTTTTATGGCGAACAAAAATTATGGCGAACAAAAAAGAATTAAGTAGTTGTGGCAACCCAGTCCTGGCGGCGATGAAAATCGGCCTGATTTCCCGTGTGCTGCAGGGCATAAAACAGCTGTTTGCCATTTTTAAGCCGGATTACGCTGCTGATGCCCAGTTTTAAATCTTCCAGATAACAGTCCTGTTGTTCAATAAACTGTTGCAGGTTAAGAATGGCCTGTAACTTGTTAGGGCTGCATTGCAGGGAAATCAGTTCAATGTCGTGCGCAGTTTGTGGTGGAAGCTGATCGGGCTGACGATAGTCATCAAAGGCATAGCAGTTCCAGTCTTGTTGCGGGCTTAAGTTAATTTCCCGGTAACTGTCCTGGTCTTTTATACCCACAAACAGTTCAAAACAGGTTTGTTCCCACAAAAAGTCCTGACGTTGGTAACCTAGGGTACTGTTAAAGCTGCGTTGCTGCTTGGGAGCGGCATAATCCTGCCAGTCAATTTGCTGTTCCGGGTCTATGGTAAAAAATAGCAGCTTGATGGAGGATGGCAAAATTAATTCGGTAGCAACCACAACCCTGACCGCAGGATAAGGGGTAAAGGTGTCCAGTTCATAACTTGCCATACCAATCCCCTCAGGTGTTTACGTCATTTAATCCGCTATGGTTATTCAGCCGTTATTGCCAGGCAATTACTGGGACAGATGCGCAAAGCGGATCAGGTTGGACAAATGCTGGTTTTGTTTGGCTGCTTTTTTGTAAATCAGTACGATTTTACCAATGCGCTGTACAATTTCAGCTTCTGTAGCGCTGGCCAGCTCGTCAATCAGGGCTGCGCGTAACTCACGGTCTTCACCGCTTACTTTTACTTTAATCAGTTCGTGG
>JASLIR010000348.1 GCA_030152125.1 Alkanindiges sp. | reverse complement strand
AAGCTGGTCCGTAAATATCACCCGGATGTGAGTAAAGAGCCTGATGCACAGGACAAAATGCAGCAGTTAAATCTGGCTTATGAAACTTTAAGCGATGAGGCCAAACGCACTGAGTATGACCACCAGCTGGATAATCCGTTTGGCTATCAACAGGGTCAGCAGGGGCATGAAGGTGCTGATCCCTTTGGCCAGCAGTACCGCTATTACCGCAGCAATGCACATGATGATGATGGTCAGGCGTTTAATGCGGAGGATTTCCGTCAGCAATTTGGTGGCGGTGGTTTTTCCGGTAATTTTGAAGACCTGTTTGGCCGCTTTGGTGCAGGTTTTGGCGCCAAAGGCCAGCAGCAAAGTAGTTTCCGTGGGCAGGACCAGCATGCCAGCATCAGTGTGGATGTGCGTGTGGCTTACGAAGGTGCTACCCAGCAGATTGCGCTGGAAATTCCAGTACAGACGGCACAAGGCGCTTATGAAATCCAGCGTAAAACCCTGCAGGTAAAAATTCCTAAAGGGATGAAGCCCGGCCAGCAGATTCGCCTGAGTGGGCAGGGCCAGGCTGGTGCAAATGGGGCTGCCAGTGGCGACTTGTATATTGAAATACAGTACCGTGACAGTGAGCAGTTACGTGTGGAAGGTACGGATGTTTATTTAACCGTGCCTGTGGCGCCGTGGGAAGCTGCGCTGGGTGAGCAGATTAACGTGAAAACCCCGGCTGGTGAGCTGGGGGTAAAAATTCCCGCCAACAGCCAGACAGGCAAACAGTTACGCTTAAAAGGCAAGGGTATTCCTGCCAGCGAGCCGGGTAATTTGTACCTGCTATTAAAAGTGGTATTGCCGGAAGCCAGTACGGAGCAGGCCAAAGCCCTGTATCAGCAAATGGCACAGAGCATGGCATTTAACCCACGGGCAGGACAATAACAGGAGATTGATATGGCACAGTTTATTATTCGCGATATTGTGTTGCAGGATGAGGTGCTGGAGGCGCAGGTGGTGGATGCCGACACCCTGTTTAGCCTGGCCGACTTTGCGCATGCCTGTGGGCAAAGCCATGATTGGGTGCTGCAACTGGTAGAGCATAGCATTGTGGTGGTGGTGCAGGGAGCACAGCCGGAACAGTGGCAATTTGCCGGGCAGGACTTGCAGCGTGCACGACGTGCCTTCCGCCTGCAACGTGACTTTGATGCCAGCTTTAGTGCAGTGGCTTTAATGCTGGAGTTGCTGGACGAGGTGCAGGATTTACGCAGGCAGTTGGTGTTTTATAGGGGCTAATGCAGGCATTGCTTTAACGCATGCTAGTCCGCTTGATTTCATTGTGGTACTGCCACAACAAGAACGAGATAGCAAGTTGTGTAGGCTGGCGCTTTAGCCCAGCTTATTTCCAAAAGGCTGGGCTAAAGCGCCAGCCTACATGCATATTGATTCGATTCAGGAAGCTAAACCCAAAAGCAACTTGGCTCAAACACCAGTTAACGAAGTAGGTATTTGGAGCCGGTTATACCAGCGTCTTGCTGCTGGCTTTAAAACTATATTCATAGTCATTTACAAAGCTGCATTCAATTTTTAGCTGCTGATGATCAGTCATGCCAAACACTGGCTGGCCGTTATTCAGATAAATCTGCACCGCACTGTTGCCGTTGCTGGCACTGTTAAACACCGCTCTTTTTACCGCATAGGACGCATATTCCGGGTGCTGCTTCTGGTAAATCTGCGTGGCCTGCCGGCACAGCTCCATCTTTTCAGGCTTCAGTCTGACTGCAGTGTTTTGTGGGTTATTGTCACAGGCGCTTAGCAGGGTAACACTCGCAATCATCAATACGGTTTGCTGGATAAAACGCTGTATGGCTGGCTGTAAGTACATGATCATTGAGCTCCTGAACTAAACTTGGTATAAGTATTATGCAGGGTTCAGTTTTGTATAAAAGGCACAGTTTTTTTATAAAAAGGGGTACAGATGGGTTTCCAGTATCAGCGTCTGATGGAGCAATTAATTAACCTGATGGACAACCAGAAAATTGTCGCGCATCAGCAGTTACCTTCCATCCGGGAGCTTAGCGCCCAGTATGATGTCAGCCTGAATACGGCCAAGCGCTGCTACAGCGTGCTGGAAGCCAAAGGCTATGTATATGCCAGATACAAGTCCGGCTATTATGCGACTGCCCGTAAAAGCAGTGATTATCCCCAGTTGAATACCACTGCCCTGACCATTTCCAAGCTGGATTTACTCAATGAAATTCATGCCGCGGCCGCACACAAGGAGCGGGTGCCTTTAGGCTCAGTGCAGCTTTCCCCCGCGTTATTTCCTATTGAGGCGATCCGCCGTAGCCTGAAGCGCTCGGCTACCTATTTAAAACCGGAAAATTTCCTGCTGGCACCCAAGGAAGGTGAGCCCCAGTTACAGCAGGCTTTGTCTGAGCATCTGGCGGAAGATGGCATTTATAGTGCCGCCAGGGACATTATTATTACCAATGGCTGTACCGCAGCATTGAATGCGGCAATTAGTGCCTTGTCAG
>JASLIR010000331.1 GCA_030152125.1 Alkanindiges sp. | reverse complement strand
AATAGCATAACAATAACTAGAAACCTGCATGTAAAGGCACAATGCCGTGTCTTTTTTACTTCGGGTAGTATTTTTTGGCAGGCCCGCCATCCGCGCGGGCTTGTATTAAAAACCACAGGTTTTCCAGCATAAGCGTGTAGCGCTACTTGTTAATAATTTCATTAAATGCACTTAAATATTTATTTTACATTTGCTATGATACTTTGCGCTCTTAAACTACATAAGTTCTCGTTTTTAAATAATATTTTGTGTTAACTGCAACACGGAGTGTTACTGGAATGTGAAGATCGTTTTATTTTTCATGGTTTTATGCGAATAGAATTAAAATCTTTGAAAAATATGGATAAATTTTACATTTTAGGGTGAATATTTTTTTAATGGAACTTAATGGTTTTGCTTGTTTAATTAGGTTTGTTGGGAATATACTCATTTATATTAGATAGATTATCTAATCATGTGATCTGGTTATTTCTATTGGGAAATAGTGATAACTATAAAAGGTTACAGATGAGCAAAATAAGAAATGTTTGAAAGGATCAGGAGAAAAATCATGGCATTACGCGCAATGACGGCCACTAATCACATATTTGCGATGGAGGTTGTGCTGGAAATAGGAGATGATGGTTGTGCACTGCATGTATTCAATGCAGATGCCAATACTGAATACCCTATTGTGCAGCATGACTTACAGAAAAAAGTAGTTACTTTTTTGCATCCCTGTAGCCAAAGTACCTATACGCTGCATTACCACGGCAAGAAAAAGTTTAAACCATTTTAATTTTCCGCAGTTAATCTTTCATAGTTTTGCCTGTAACTTGTCCCCGTCAGCTGACGGGACAGGATGAGCGTGGTGGCATGCTGGAGCTGAGCAATCCAGTTGCTACTTAAGATGACGTTTTAATATTATGAAAGAGCAGGGTATTAACAGTCTGTATAGCCAGGCTGGCTTTGCTATGCACATCGAAAAGATTGCTGATTTGCCTCTTAAAAAATATACCCATTTCCCTTAAATCATTCTAATATCTTCCTTTAATAAATTTTATAACACAAACAACGGGGAACGGGGATGAATCAGGCGTACAGACTGGTGTGGAGTGCCCCACAGCAGGCATGGACAGTGACCAGTGAGCTGGCCAGAGGCAGAAAGAAATCAGCGGCAAAAACCTTAACACCAGTGGCCATGCTGCTGGGGACTATACTTGCGGGGAGTGCGTATGCAGTACCGGCGATTAATGCGCTGCCAACCGGTGAAAATGTGACCAGTGGTTCGGCGAGCTTTGACCGTAGTGTGGCTAACCAGCTCACGGTAAACCAGTCCAGCAGCAAGCTGATTACCAACTGGAACAGCTTTGATGTAGGTAGTAATGCTCAGGTGGTTTTTGCCCAGCCGGATGTTGGCAGCGTGGCCTTAAACCGGGTGACTTCGGGTAGTCCGACTGAAATATTTGGTCAGGTGAGTGCCAATGGGCAACTGATGATTGTTAACCCGAGCGGTATTGTGTTTGGTGCGGGTAGCCAGGTATCTGCTGCGTCTGTGCTGGCATCGGTATTGGATATCAGTGACAGCGACTTTAATAATGATGACCTGTTTTTTGACCGTAATGGCGCAGCAGGCAGTATTGAAAACCACGGTACGCTGACTGCCACTTCCGGCACAGTGGCCTTACTGGCACCAGATATTACGAACAGTGGCAGCATTGTGGCAGTGGGCGGCGATGCCAACCTGATCAGTGCTGACCGTGTGGCTGGCTATGGCGCCGACCTGAGCCAGTCTTCCACCATAGGCGGTATTATTAAAAGCAGTGGCAGCATTCAGGCCAGTGAGATTGATAGCGTAGGTGGCCGTATTACCCTGAGCGGGGACAGCAGTGATGCCAGCAGCAAAGTGGTGCTGGCAGGCAACCTGACGGCAGATGCCGACATTAATGCTTTTTCGCGTCAGGTAGAAGTGAGTGGGGTGCTGAATTTAAACGGTACCAGCTACCTTGGTGCAGATGATAATGTGTACATTAATGCGGATGTCAACCTGTCTGCCGATGAGTCGCTTCACCTATATCATGGCGAGGGTAGTGCATACGGCTATTTCCTTAATTATGGCGCCAAAGTCAATTTAGCCGGTATTGATGCCGGTTTTAGCGTGAACGAAAGTTCCTATACCGTGATTCAGAATATCAACCAGTTACAGGCGCTTGTAGATCTTGCTGGCCGCTATGTACTGGGTAGTGATATTGATGCCAGTAATACGGCTGACTGGGATAACGGGCGTGGTTTTACGCCACTGGCCACTGCGGGCAGTCCTTTTAGTGGCCAGTTTGATGGGCTGGGTCACAGCATTAGCCAGCTCAGCATTAACCGTCCTACTACGGATTATGTAGGCTTGTTCGCTGCCAGCCAGAATGCCTCGCTGCGTAATATTGGCTTTAGTGCTGGCAATATTATTGGCCGCCAGTATGTAGGGACACTGGTGGGGAAAAACACAGCGGATGCAGGGACATCTCACATTTTTAACAGCCATGTTGCCGGAACAATAACAGGGAATAGCTATGTTGGTGGCCTGGCGGGTTATAACCTTGCCCTGAATGCCGGTGATGCATCCTTCCGCCAGAACTATGCAGTGGCGACGATTAATGGCCTTAGTTCTACGATTGAATACACCTCTATTGGTGGTCTGATTGGCCGTAACGAGGCACAGAGCGCCGGGGTCGCCAGGGTTGAGCAGAATTTTGCCAATGCAAATGTAGTCTCTCCGGGGGGCGGGGTAGGTGGCCTGATTGGTTCCAACCTGAGTGACAATGGTGATGTGAATGTGCAGTATAACTATGCCTTAAGTAGTGTGAGTGCGCCGGGTTATGATATTGGTGGACTGATTGGGGAACATAACCAGTCAAATGGTGGCACTGCCAGCGTTGCCTATAATTATTTTGGTGGGACAGTCGCTTCTGTTGACCCTTACAGAGGGGCCTTTGTGGGCTGGAATGTGAATGATACCCCCGACATTCATGACAATTACTGGAACAGTGAAGTTGCGCCGAATATTGCAGCTACCGGTAACGGGCTGGGAACGCGTAACGTGGGCCTGAGCAGTGCCCAAAGTTTGCAGCTTGGCAGCTATGCTAACTGGAGCGGGCTGATTGATGCCCAAGGCAACACCGGGACAGTATGGCGTATTTATGAAGGGCAAAGCGCCCCCCTGTTACGCGTATTTATGAAGCCAATCACAGTGAGTGCCGACACTGTTACCCGCACTTATGATGCAACCGCATTCACTACCGGCAGCTATAGTTTGTCTGATCCTGCTGCCAGTCTGGCGCATATTCTGGGTACTGCTGTTTATGGTGGCAATGCCATTGGTGCGCGTAATGCCGGGGCTTATGGCCTGACAGTATCTGGCCTGTATTCCGACCAGCTGGGCTATGACCTGAGTTTTGATGGCGGGCAACTGACCATTAACAAGGCCGCCCTGAGCATTTCCTCTACCAGTGCCAGTAAAACCTACGATGGTACTACCTCAGCCAGTGCCAGCGCCGTGATTGCTGATGGCACCTTGTATGCTACGGATAGCATCAGTGGTGGTAACTTCAGCTTTGACAACAAGAATGCCGGTACCGATAAACATGTGATTGTATCTGCCGTCAACGTTAACGATGGTAATGGTGGCAACAACTACGATATTACTTATGTGGACAATACTGCGAGTAGCATCAATAAAAAGCTGCTGACCATTAGCGCCGCGGCGGACAGCAAGGTGTACGATGGCCGCCTGTGGAGCAACATCAGGCCGGTGGTGACAGGCCGGGTGGCTGGCGATAGCATTGCTGGCTTAAGCCAGTCCTTTGCCGATAAAAATGCCGGTACTGGCAAAACCCTGGTAGTTGATGCCGGTTTTATTATTCGTGATGGCAATAAAGGCAATAACTATCAGGTAGTGGTGCTGGACAACCATAGCGGTGTTATTACTCCAAAACAACTGATTATTAGCACGGTTGCCAACAGCAAGATTTATGATGGCGGCGTGACTTCTGTCAACAAGCCGCTGGTAGAGGGGCTGGCCTATGGCGACCGGGTAACCGGCCTGTTCCAGCAGTACGAAGATAAGGCCGTGGGTGAGAACAAGAAACTACTGGTAAAAACCGGTTATGTGCTACGGGATGGTAATAATGGCAGCAACTATACGGTGACCGAACAAAGCAGCAATGACGGGGTGATTACTGCGCATTAATCATGTATTAATTGTTCAGACAGTATGTGATAAACCGCTCAATTGGGCGGTTTATTTTTGTCTGAAAATGACCATTGTTAGCATAAACTGACAATGAATGTAAGTTATTAAAAAGCATAAATAAAGATGTTAGTCGCCGCTTGTTTTTTGGTGAAAATGTGTGCAATATCACGTTCTGGTTGCATAGCTTTAGATTTTCTTAATTAATCATAAAACAAGGTAGGGGTAGCACATGAATCGTGCTTATAAACTGGTGTGGAATGCCACACAACAGGCGTGGGTGGTGGCCGGTGAACTGGCTAAAGGACGTAAAAAATCTGCGGCAAAAGGCATTAGCCTGATGGCTGTGCTGGCTGGCAGTTTAGTGGCCGGGCAGGTACATGCAGCATCCGGGGCGGCCATTGTATTGCCCAGTGGGGAAAGTGTTGCTTTTGGTAGTGCTACCTTTGACCGTGGTACGCCCCTTAAGCTGACGGTTAACCAGACCAGCAACAAGCTGATTACCAACTGGAACTCTTTTGATGTAGGCAGTGCGGCTACGGTGCAGTTTGTTCAGCCCAATGCCAATAGTGTGGTGTTAAACCGGGTGACTTCCGGTAGCCCAACAGAAATTGCCGGCAAGGTAAGTGCTAACGGCCAGTTTATTCTGGTTAACCCGAATGGGGTGCTGTTTAGCGCTGGTAGCCAGGTATCCGCTAGCAGCATTACTGCATCCACCCTGCAAATTGAAAATACCAGTGTTGCCGCTGGCAGCTATGTGTTTAACCGTGGTAGCGCTACCGGTACTGTAGAAAACCGTGGCACATTAACCGCCAGCGCAGGCAGCGTGTCACTATTGGCGCCGGGCATTAAAAATAGCGGTAGCATTAGTGCCAATGGCGGTAATGTTGCTTTACTAAGTGCCAATCAGGTGAGTGCCGGGGCAATTACCCAGGTTTCCAGCATTGCAGGCAGCATCCAGCAAAGCGGTACTGTGCAGGCCACTCAGGTGAGCAGTAATGGTGGGCGCATTTTAATTACCGGTGATAAGAGCCAGGCCAGCAGCAAGGTGACACTGGGTGGCAGCCTGACTGCCGCAACCACCATTGATGTGAGCGGCAAAGCAATTGATGTGACCAGTGCCCTGGCTTTAAATGGCAGCAGTAACCTGTCTGCCGATGGCAGTATTGTGTTTGGTGCCGATACCACGGTTGCTACTGGTAAAGCACTTAACCTGACCCATGGTGTAGGCGCAGGCAAAGGTTATTTCCTTGACCATGCAGCCAAAGTAAACCTGAGTGGTGCAGGTGCCGCATTTAGCGTGAATGGCGAAAGCTATACAGTGGTTCAGGATCTGGCCCAGCTACAGAACATATATACCGGTCTGGACGGCAAATATGTAGTGGCAACCGATATTAATGGCAATGGAGCGGATTTTGAGCCAATTGGGCCATACAATGATGTGCAGGGTGAAATTGGCCCCTTTACTGGTACCTTTGACGGGCTGGGGCATGTGATTTCCAACCTGCGTCTGGTGCAGGGTGGCTATAACGACATGGGCCTGTTTGGCGCAACCGAGAATGCCACCCTGCGCAATATCGGGCTGGAAGGGCTGGAGCTGGCTGCGCGTAATAACATTGGTGCACTGGTTGGTACCATGGTTGGCGGTAGTATTAGTAACAGCTATGCCAGAAACAGCACTATCGGGCTATCTTCCTTTAATGGAGGCTATAGTTTAGGCGGACTGGTTGGGGTTAATTATACGGGTAGCATTAATAACAGTTATGCCGATGTCACGATTACCGCACCTGCGGGCGCCAACTGGAGCACTGGTAATTACCTGAATATTGGTGGCCTGGTGGGTACTAACGAGCAAGGTACGATCAATAATACCTACGCCAGCAGCAGCATTACCTCCTATGACCTTTATAACCACACACGTCTGGGTGGCCTGGTAGGGGAAAACAGCGGTAGCATTAGCAACAGCTATGCCACTGGTTTTATTAATAACCAGACCGGACAGCCCGATACAGTCAAAGGTGGCCTGGTTGGTGCGAATGAAGGGCCAGCGTGGAACCCAAGCCCGGGTACAGTCACCAACAGCTACTGGAACCCGGATACTACCTTTACCAATTTCAGTGCAGGTGGTACCGCCCTATATACCAGCCAACTGACAAACGCCAGCAACTTTAATGGCTGGAGTATTGATGCCGAAGGTGGTACAGGCAGTGTATGGCGTATTTATGAAGGCAGTACTGCACCACTGCTGCGCAGCTTTTTAAAGCAGACCTGGGCAACCACCACCAACAGCAGCAAAACCTACGATGGCACCACGGACATTGTCAG
>JASLIR010000316.1 GCA_030152125.1 Alkanindiges sp. | reverse complement strand
ACTGGATCATGTGGTGGATGAAATTGTACTGCAAACCTATCAGGGCAAATCGACTATTCCCGACTACCAGCAGTATATGCAACGCCTAGTACAGCTAAAACAGCCCTTTAAAATTGGACTGGTTGCAAATGGCCACTGGCTGGGCGATCCACATATTGAAAAAAACCCGTACTTTAGAGGCTATGTGGTATTTTTACCTGCATCATCCGCCCGCTAAGCTCAACTTTTACTTGTATTTTTCCACTGTTGGCTATAAAATTTGCGCTTCGCTATTTGTAGCGACATGGCTTGCCGCATGGCAGCTATGCAAACTCCTTGCTTTCGATTTGGAATCGAGGGCTGTCTAAACCGTAAGGAGCTTAATATGCGTCATTACGAAATCGTACTTTTGGTTCATCCAGACCAAAGCGATCAAGTGGTAGGAATGGTTGAACGCTATCTTACCCAGATCAAAGAGTCCGGCGGTCAAATTCACCGTCTGGAAGATTGGGGCCGTCGTCAACTGGCTTACCCGATCAACAAGATCCACAAAGCACACTACATTCTGATGAACGTAGAGTGTGGTCAAACTACGCTAGATGAACTGGAAGAGTTGTTCCGTTACAACGACGCCATCATCCGTAACCTGATCATCCGTCGTGAAAACGCAATCACCGAAGAATCTTTACTGGCTAAGAGCGCTGAAGAAAAGCGTGCTCGCAAAGCGCAACGTAACGATGATTTAGTGAATGATCAAGACCAAGATCAATCTGCTGAAGCATAAGGAGAACCTACCATGGCACGTTTTTACCGTCGTCGCAAGTTCTGCCGCTTCACTGCAGAAAAAGTTACCTATATCGACTACAAAGATATCGACACCCTGAAACAGTACATCACTGAAAACGGCAAGATTGTTCCTAGCCGTATCACTGGTACTAAGGCTCGTTATCAACGTCAATTAGCGCTGGCTATCAAGCAAGCTCGCTATTTGGCTTTGATCCCTTACACTGACAACCATAAGTGAGGTGATCTGTGGACGTTATTTTGCTGCAACGCATTAAAAACCTCGGCAAACTGGGTGACAAAGTAAGTGTTAAAGCTGGTTATGGCCGCAACTACCTGATCCCTCAAGGTAAAGCTGTTTCTGCTACCCAGTCTAACACTGCTGCTTTTGAAGCTCGTCGTGCCGAACTAGAGAAAGAAGAAGCTGACATTCTGGCTTCTGCTCAATCTCGCGCAGAAAAACTGAACGAAGTAAATGTTGTAATCACTGCGAAAGCTGGTGATGAAGGCAAACTGTTCGGTTCTGTTGGTACTCGCGATATCGCTGATGCACTGACAGCTTCTGGCATTGAAGTTGACCGCGCAGAAATTCGTCTGCCTAATGGCGCACTGCGTCATACTGGCGAATTCCATGTTGCCGTTCAACTGCACCACGATGTTACTGCCGAAGTACTGGTTACCATCGTTTCTGAATAATTTTTTAAATTACTCAGTAGAAAAGCATGCCCCCGGGCATGCTTTTTTGTTTTAATAGACTCTTACATCACCACGTCCTATAAAAAATGTCACAGGCATATCCACACTTCATCAGGGCATCTCTTATTGCAGCATTTGTACCTGCCTTTATGATTTTACTTTGCCTGATTGCCTTAAACATTGCTAACCTGCACGATACCATTGTTCCCAGGATGCTCCTGTTAGTCCTGTTTCCGGATGCCCTGTTTTATGTTAGCCCTGTCCTCAGTATTAGCCTGATTATTTACTACTACTTATTGGGATGGATAAACCGACTGGTCTTTTCATTTGCCTATGTACTATCCTTATTTATATTTATTGTTTTTCTCTTTAGCCTCATTATTACCGGCCAATTTAGCGCAGATGAATTTTTTATCAGCTTTATACTCTTTGCTGTAGTTTCCGCTATAACACTCGGCCTATGGTTTCGCCTGGCCCGCTCCACCGCACCTAACACAACCACCCAATCTTAAAATACGATACACATATGAATACTTATCCCTGCAAAATTAATGTAGTAGGTACCAGTGGCACTGGTAAATCCACCTTTAGCCGCCAACTGGCACAGGCTCTGCAAATCCCCTATGTCGAAATGGATGCACTTTTCTGGAAAGCCGGCTGGCAAGAATCTACCGATGCGGAATTTTTTGCCAAACTGGCACAGGCCCTAAAAACGGAAGCCTGGGTACTGGATGGCAATTACTCCCGTACTGTTCCTGTCAAATGGCAGCATGCAGATACCGTTATCTGGTTAAATTATTCGTGGCAGCGTAACCTTTATCAATCCATAAAAAGAGCTGTATTACGTAGTATCTCGCAACAGGAGTTATGGCCGGATACCGGCAACAAGGAAAGCTTTAAAAAATCGTTTTTCAGTAAAGACTCTATTATTTTATGGATGATGCAAAACTATCATCGTCAGCAAAACGCGTATGCTGCAATCCTGCAAGGCGACAAATATCCGCATATTCAGTTTTATCGGGTACGTACGCCAAAACAGGCCAAACAGTTGTTGCAACAACTCGTCGCTCAGCAGCGTAAGAATGCAGATACTTAAAAAGATATGACCTAGACAAACGTCTATTTGCCTTTTAAAACATCACACGAAGCGTGGCTTTTTTGCTTTAATAGCAGCTAGGCTTTTTGGCACGCTCGTGTCCTATTTTTTGTGTTGGTAATCCCTTATGGCAACTTCCTCTTCCCTTGCTGGCTTGACATCTGCTACCGATCAGCGAAGCGAAGACAAGGCTAAGCACACCTTGCCTAGCGGTAAAGAAGTGCGTGTTCCCCCACATAATCTGACCATGGAACAGGCAGTGCTGGCAGCACTGATGACTATTTCAGAATCATGGGATTCCATTAGTGACCTGTTGGGCGAAAATGACTTTTACGCGGTTCGTCATCGTATGATTTACCGCGCCATTAGCCATCTAGCTTCCACCAATATGCCTTATGACGCGGTACTGGTAAATGACTGGCTGGCCAAAAACCATCAGCTGGAAGAAAGTGGTGGCGAAAGCTATTTGATGCAATTACTGGCCGAAAGCCCTGCCAGTTTATATAACCTGACCGCTTATGCCGAAAAAGTACGAGAGCTGTCTGCATTGCGGGAACTGATTAAGGCTGGCAACGATATTCTGCACGATGCATTTGATCCACGTGGTAAATCGGTTACTGATATTCTGGACAGCACCGAAAGCCGCATTTTTGCAATTAGTGAACAGCACAATAACCGCAGCAGGGAAAGTGGCCCACAAGCGATTGTCGATGTATTAAAAACCGTATTGCACAAGGTGGAAGACCTGCAAAAAAATGATAGTCCGATTACCGGCCTGTCTACCGGTTTTATCGAACTGGATAACCGTACCTTTGGTATGCAGTCTGGCGATCTGATCATCGTGGCAGCGCGCCCCAGTATGGGTAAAACCACCTTTGCCATGAACCTGATAGAAAGCGTACTGTTTAACTCCGACCTACCTGCACTGGTGTTTTCCATGGAAATGCCGGCAGACTCCATTGCCACACGTTTAATCTCCTCCTTTGGCCGTATTAATCAGGGTCGTTTACGCTCCGGGCAATTAGAAGAAGGTGACTGGGTTAAGTTTTCCAGTACCCTGATGCAGCTGCAAAGCAAGTTTTTATATATTGATGACTCATCTGCCCTGCCACCTAACGAACTACGTTCCCGCGCGCGCCGTATTGCCAAACAGCATAATGGCAAACTGGGCGCCATTATGGTGGACTATTTACAGCTGATGAAAGTACCTGGCATGGGAGACAACCGTGTGGGCGAGATTTCAGAAATTTCGCGCAGCTTGAAAGCACTGGCCAAGGAAATGCACTGCCCCGTGATTGCCCTGTCGCAGCTCAACCGCAGTCTGGAGAACCGGCCCAACAAGCGCCCGATTATGTCTGACTTGCGGGAATCCGGTGCTATTGAGCAGGATGCCGACCTGATCATGTTTATTTACCGTGATGAGGTTTATAACAAGGAATCCAAAGAGGCTGGCACAGCAGAAATTATTATCGGTAAACAGCGTAACGGCCCCATTGGTACCATACGCCTGGCTTTTGAGGGTCAGTTCACCCGCTTTAATAATCTGGCACCGGAATACTACCGTGCTGAAGATGACGAATAGCCAGGATCCTAATTAATGCGTCAACCTGTTGTTTTATTAAGCCAGTCTGCCCTTGCCCATAATCTGTCCCGTGTTAAACAACTGGCTCCACACAGTAAAGTAATCAGTATGGTAAAGGCCGACGCTTACGGGCATGGTATTGCCTTTGCCATGGCCACATTAACCGATAGCGATGCTTTTGGGGTGGCCTGCATACAGGAGGCATGCGAAATCCGCCAATTAGGCTATCAGCAACCGGTTACCTTAATTGAAGGTGCATTTGACGAAACGGAATGGCTGGAAGCAGCACAGCAGGGTTTTGAATGTGTGATTCACCAACGGCAGCAAGTGGACTGGGCGCTACAGCACCCGGAACTATATCAGCAAAAGCAGTTAAAAATCTGGCTTAAGCTGAATGCAGGGATGAACCGCCTGGGCTTTCAAGCGGATGAGCTGCTGGCAGCAGCACAGCAACTGCGTGCCGCCGGCTTTGAGTTGGTGCTGACCATGCACTTTGCCAATGCGGACCAGCCGGAACATCCTTTAAATCAGCAGCAAATTGATACTTTCCTGCAATTAAAACAGCAACTGGAGCCGATACAGGCATCCTGCTGCAACTCCGCTGCTATTTTTGCTTTTCCGCAACTACATTTTGATTATGTACGGCCGGGCATTATGCTGTATGGTTCCAGCCCGTTTGCCGGGCAGCCTGCAGCAGCATTAGGGCTAAAGCCTGTGATGCATCTGCAAAGCCATATCATTGCTACCCATCATATTGAAAGTGGACAGTCGGTTGGTTATGGTTCACGTTTTACGACCACACGTTTAACCCGTTTAGGCATTGTAGCCATGGGTTATGGTGATGGTTACCCGCGTGCGGTGGATGGTGCTTTTGTGAGCATTGCAGGTGAAAAAGCCCCGCTATTGGGCCGTGTAAGTATGGATATGCTGGCAGTGGATTTAACCGACTTAAAGCAGCCAGCATCTGTAGGCACTACCGTAACATTGTGGGGTGATTACCCAGGTGTGGATGATATTGCGGCCTGTAATGGCACCATTGGTTATGAGTTACTGTGTCGGCTTACTACACGCCCGCAACGGTTGATTGTGCCTTAACCGTGTAAGGCACAATCTGTATACAGATATCAGACCATCTATCAAACCAGTATCTGGTGGTTATCCAGCAAGGTCGCTAGGTTTACCGAGGTATTGTTTAAGGTTAACAATGCGGTACTGGCAAACTGGCTGCCATCACCATCACGGTCAATTTTCAGGGTAGAACTACCAGCGCTCTGGCTGACACTGAGATACAATCCTAAGGATGCCAGATTCACTTCACCACTAAAGCCAATCAGCAGTTCATGCAGGTCAATTTTGTCTGCCTGGTTATTGCTGCTGGTATTACCTACTGTGAAATCAGTCCAGCTATCACGGCCATTACCGCCAGTTGGGTTCACTGCTGTCAGCAGTTGATAGAATGCTGTGTCAA
>JASLIR010000279.1 GCA_030152125.1 Alkanindiges sp. | reverse complement strand
TGACAGTACCCAGGAATTCCGACATGGATTCCCTGGCATAGCCGGCCTCGCGGCCCGCATGCGAAAACAGTTTTACGGTTTGAATGTTGGTGTAAGCGTCAGTCACGCGGCCAACCATGGTAGAGCGCGCGTTGGCCTGTGCTTTAGCCACCTTGCCCAGCCGTTGCAAAAAGTAATACATGCTTAGTCTGTACAGGCTTAGCCAGATAAAAAACGGGATCAGCATCCACAGGCTGAACGACCCCATCACCAGCGTCAGCGTAACAAAGTACACCACCATAAAGGCAATAATATCTGCCAGCAGCATCCACACATCACGCACCGCCAGCGAGGTTTGCATCACCTTGGTGGCAATGCGCCCGGCAAAGTCGTCACTAAAAAAGCCCAGGCTCTGGTTCAGGATATGACGGTGGAAGTTCCAGCGCAGGCGCATTGGGAAGCTGCCCAGCAAGCCCTGATGCTTGATCAGTGATTGCAGGCCAACCAGAAAAATACTGGCAAAAATGATCAAGCCCAGCAAGCCAAGGTGTGTGCCTTCCTGCTGCCATAGCAGGGCAGGCTGTACATTGCTGAGCCAGTCTACCACTTTGCCCATCATGGCAAACAGCAGGGCTTCAAACACACCAATAATGGCGGTCAGCAGGGTTAGGCTGATTACCAGCCCCCGTGTACCTTCGGTATGCTGCCAGATAAACGGGAAAAAGCCTTTATTTTCCAGTTTTGGAATGTCTTGCGGGAATGGGTTTATTCGCTTTTCGAACCAACCAAACATAAAAAATCCTTCAGCAACAGCAGGGCAATCACAAGCGTAGGAGGTGTAGGAGTCAACAATAATGTGATGCGGTGCTGTATGCAGCAGTCGTTATATTTCAATAAATGATTATAAGGCTAGCGGTTGCGCCAGTCTGGTGCTTATTTTAGCACCAGACATGGACTTTTAATAGTGAGCTGGTTTTTGAAGTATTAACGTAGAAAAACTTAAATATTCTTGGCCTGAATGGATTTGGCCAGTCCATAGCAGTCATCAATATGTGCATTGGCTACTTTGCGCAACACATAATAGCCCAGTGTGGCGGCTACAAGCTGCCCACCCAAGGGAATAAACTTGGTTACCTGTTTGGCCGCAATACGACCCGCAAGCCCTTGAATGGACGCCCGTACCGCGCCGCGGGTGACCACCAGGCCAACAAACTGCACACCACGTTTACGCAGTTCGTCCCAGTGTATCTGTTTGGTTTTTAAGTCATAAACGGCAATTTGCTCCGGTGCCAGGCCAAATTTGGCGCTAATTTCCGGTAACAATACACTCAGCAGGCTGGCATCTACCGCTACATCCAGAAACGGTACGGGAACCACTGCCGCCCCGGCAGAAATAAAAGCACGCTTTTTAACCAGGCTACGGCATTCCTCGCGGATGTTATCCAGATTCAGGGATGGGCTTAGACGTTCAGGAACTTGATCTAACTTCATTATTACTCCAGGGCTGTCTTATACATGAGGCCTTTTTCTTCCTGTGATCACTGCACGAGGCAGTTTAAGGGGCGCTCATGGTCATTCTTGGCGGCATGTGTTGCGTAACTTGCCACAGTCCTTGTAGTTTGTACATGTGGATTATTTTATATTTGGTGATAAAAACGTGTCGGCCGTATGTTCATATAGCACGCCTATATCGTCCTCATGCCCATGATATGCCATACTGTCCGGTGTTTTTATTGTTAGCCAGGCGTTCCAGCCAGTTTTATGCTGCGCTATGGCAGACAATGATGTGACCTTGATGGACTAACCCGAACAGGCGAGTTGCCCCTGCATGCTGTATATCACCCAAAGCCAGCGTATTGAGTTGTTGTTTGCTGCCATGCAGGATTTTCTGGCAGCGCATCCGCTTGGCGTGCTGGAAGCACAGCAGCTGATTGTGCCTTCGCACGGGATTGGCGTGTGGCTGCGTCAGCAACTGGCCAGCCAGCAGGGTATATGCGCGCGGGTGAACAGTGACTTTCTGGGTACTTACCAGTGGCAGCTGTATGCACGGGTACTGGGAAAAGATACACCTTCCCATACGCCGCTGAGTATGCAGGTGATGCAATGGCGTATTTTTGCCTATTTGCAACAGCAGCTTGCGGATATGCAACAGGGCGGGGCAGTTCAGCCATATGCCCAGCGTCTTGAGCCTTTATTTCAGTCGATTCGTAGTGATAAACCCGTCAAACAGCAACGCCAGCTATGGCGCATGGCGGCGCATATTGCCCAGGTGTTTGCCGCCTATGTGGTATATCGGCCAGACTGGCTAAACCGCTGGGGCCAGGGTGAGCAGTTAAATATTCGTGCCGCGCTGGAGCAGGGTGAGCAGGGCATGCCAGCCTGGATGCTGGATAATTATGAACAGATGCAGGGCTGGCAGCAGCTGTTATGGCAGCAATTGTTTCATGCGGATTTTGTTAAGCGGCAGCAGGCTATTCAGCGTTTTTGGTCCACACTGGAACAACAGCCTGACAAGCGCCATGTGCTACCCAAAAGCCTGACGGTATTTACCGCCATTCAACTGGCACCGCAGGATTTAGCTTTTGTACGCCGCTTGGCACAGCATATTGATGTGCATCTACTGCATTACAATCCTTCGCAGGAATACTGGGAAGACAGTGTAGACCCGCTGTGGTTAAAGCGTTTTGCCTTACGCAATCCGCGAGCAGCCGCCTTGCGTGAAAGCCGCCATCCCTTGCTCACCCGTATGGGCAAGCAGGCACGCGATGTATTTGGTTTGCTGGCCGAATTGTCCGGTAATGACGAAGGTGAGTGGAACGATGTGTTCCCGGATTATTATCCCGATACCCTGCTGGGGCAATTGCAGCAGGATGTGCTGTATCTGGTTGATCCCTTGCCGCACAGCAAGATACTGCATGCGGATGACCGTTCCATCCAAATCCATGCCTGCCATTCCTCGCTACGCCAGTTGGAAGTGCTGCGTGAACAGCTGATTGACTGGTTTGCTGCCGATACTTCGCGGCAACCTGCCGATGTGCTGGTATTGGTGCCTAACCTGCCGGACATTGTACCGCTGATCCGTAGTGTATTTGCGCCGCATAATGACAGTGGAAAATATATTCCGGTAAACGTGACGGGTGTGGCCTCCAGCGATGCCGAACAGTTGTGGCAGGCGGTGGCAGGGCGTTTTGTGCTGCTGGATGAACGTTTTAGCATTGAGGATTTTGCCGACTGGCTGGCACTGGAAGGCGTGCAGCAAGCTTATGCCTTAAACCGTGAGGACGTACAGCGCCTAACCGATTTACTGATACAGGCCGGTTTCCGCCGTGGGTTTGATGCAGCCCATTTATCGCCTACCTTGGCAGCCCAGGACAAGGATAGCCGTTTTACCCTGCAATTTGCCCTCAATCGCCTGTTGCTGGGCATGGTGATGCCGGTGCAGGCATTGCATGCCGATATGTTGCCGTTACAGGATGTAATGCGTGCTGATTTTGAGCTGATTAACACCCTGTCGCGCATGTATGATGATCTTTCTACCCGGCGCAATTACTTGCAGCAGTCGGCACAGCCGGTACTGGACTGGTTAAGCCTGCTGCGGCAGGACATGGCATTGGATTTTGAGTTCGCGGTAAATTCCGGCGGTTGGCTGGCGGTACATAAAGCCTTTGATGAGCTGCAAAAAAGTATTGCGATTACCCTGCAAGACCAGCAGGTGTCGGAAGATCATCCCCAGCTTGTCGATGCTGTTGCTGACCAGCTTAAGCTGCCCTTACGTTTTGTACTGGATGAAGTGGCGCAACTGATTGCACAGGCACCGCCGGGCTCCTTACCCACAGGCCGTGTGACTTTTGCCCGTTTGGGAACATTACGGCCTTTGCCCTACCAACTGGTGGTGATGCTAAACCTGGATGCTGGAGTATTTCCGTCGCGGGAAGTAAAAAACAGCTTTGACCTGATGAACATTATGCCGGCACGCCGCGGTGACCGTTCGCGGCAGGAGGATGACCAGGGCGCGTTTCTGGATGGCCTGTTGCTGGCACAAGACGCCTGTTGGCTGTTTTATAACGGTTTTGATGTGAGTGACCCGCACCCGCGCCAGCCATCCGGCACCTTGCAGGAGCTGATTGATCACTTACTGATGATTATTAAACCCGGTGTTGAGCAGCCAAAACCCATCCAGCAATTAGTCCAGCAGCATACGCTGGAACCCTATGAACAGGCCAACTTCCAGCCAGAGTCTCTGGCCTTTACTGGCACATGGTCGGTGGTGGCGCAGCAGATTCAGCAGCATTTTCCGGCACAGGCATGGCAGGATGATCCGCTGAAGACAGAAGCTGTAGCACAACTGCCGTTTAGCCGGGTCATCCGCAACCTGCAAAAACCGGCGCAGCATTTTCTGGCGCAGGCACGGGTGCAGTCCATCCGCATGCTGGAGTTGCCGGCCATTTTTGAACCATTAAATTTAAATGCGCTGGATAACTACCATTTACGTGCCTTGCACCAGCAGCAAAAACAGTTAAAACAGGGCTTTTTGCAGGACAGGCTACCGGTGGGAAATACCGCAAATGCCTATTGGAAAAAAAGCCAGCTGGAGGCGAAAAAGCAGTTGCAACGTTTGCAACAGTTCGCGCCGCAAGCCAGCATAACGACCACGCAAATACTAGACTTCGCGGGGTATAAGCTGGCGATAGAAGTACCCGCCGAAGACACTAGTTTGTGGCTTAGCCAGTATCCACATGGGATTCGTGGTACACGGCAACTGGCGTTCTGGCTGGAGCATCTGGCCTGGCAGGTATGGCGACAGACTTCGGCAGAAGATGTAGCCGCCAACAACGGCCAGCGTATTGCGGTATATAGTAAGCAGTGCCTGCAAGTGCCACCGATAGAAGCCAATCAGGCTGCGGTGTATTTAAAAAGCTGGTTACAGGTATGGCAGCGTGCAGCCATCAGCCCCTGGGTGTTACCACCAGACTTGGCACTAAACGACAATGCGGTACAGGCACAGCCGAGTGATGATTTAGAGCAGCCAGCATGGCAGCGTTCCATTAAAAAGTTGTCACAAGTGATGGAAATATGGAAAGGAGAAAGCTTTGACTGGAAAGGTGCGCCACCCAAGCGCGAACAGGAAGATTGTGCCTTGCATGATGATTGGCAACTGATATTGCGCGGGCAGGATGTAACGGCCTGTTTGCTCGAGCGCCTGAGTGAGGATGCAGTGCGTTTGTACCAGCCGCTTAAGCAGTACGTGCAGGTATTAAAGCAATGAGCCGCAATTCCAGATCATCAGGCACGTCAGATTCCAGCCAGTTAAGTTTGCTGGGCGATATGGATGAG
>JASLIR010000236.1 GCA_030152125.1 Alkanindiges sp. | reverse complement strand
AAAGAAGGCCCTGGAGCTAAAGCCAACCGGCCAGTGGGTTTTGGCGTAGCGGTGCGATGCAGTGGAAGCCTGATAAATAATTTTAGCCACATGTTCAGCCGTCAGGTGTACCCCCATTTTACGGATACTGCCTGCATTCATGTCGGTTACCATGGCGGTTTGCACAAACATGGGCATGATGTCCAGTACACGTACGCCGTATTTTTGCCATTCCACATCCAGTGCTTCAGTTAGGCCGCGTACGGCAAACTTGCTGGAGGAGTAGCTGGCCAAATCCGCCTGACCATAAATGGCAGATGCAGAGGACAGGTTGATAATGCGGGAATCGCGGCTTTGCTTTAAGTACGGCAGTGCAGCATGGCAACCATTTAATACGCCTTCCACATTCACATGAAAGGTTTTAACGTGCTTTTCCAGTGCTGTCTCTTCAAATGGGCCTGAATACAGGATACCGGCGTTATTCAGCAATACGTCCAGTCTGCCGCTCCAGGCAAAAAAATCTTCCAGGCAGCTGTGCCAGCCCGCAGCATCGGTTACATCCAGATAACCGGCCCGCACTTTATCATTACTGTAATGGCTGGCTAATTGTGCCAAAGCCTGTTTGTCGCGATCGTACAAGCCTACTTTCCAGCCTTTTTTCAGGAATAATTTGGCTGTTGCTGCGCCAATGCCGCCCCCTGCGCCTGTAATAAAAATCGCTTTGGTCATTCTGTAGTAATCCTGTTACGCATTGCAGGCCCTAAGCCTATCATCTTTTTTAACCAATTATATGGCAAGATAGTCCCAATAGTTGCATAAAATGAGCATGATGAACACATACAATTTAAATGATTTACTGCATATCATGCAGCGCCTGCGCGCCGAATGTCCGTGGGACAAGGTGCAAACCCCCTTAAGCCTGACCCGTTATGCCATTGAGGAGGCTTATGAGGTGGAAGCTGCCATTCGTGAGGGGCATACAGATGCAATTAAGGATGAGCTGGGTGACCTGTTGCTACAGGTAGTCTTTCAGTCGCAAATGCTGAGTGAGCCGCAAACCCTTCAGGCAAGTTCCATACAGGGCCAGCCCTTTGTGTTTGCTGATGTGGTGCAGCAGCTATCGGAAAAACTGGTGCGCCGTCATCCGCATGTGTTTGGTGACAACAAGCTGGAGCAGGCACAACAGGTCAATGCCGCCTGGGAACAGATTAAGCTACAGGAACGTGGCGGGCAGCGCCGCCGGCTGGACGAGGTGAAACCCGGCCCGGCCCTGATGCAGGCTCAGGTTCTGCAAAAGCAGGCAGCACAGCTGGGTTTTGACTGGCCGGATGTACAGGGTGCACAGGACAAGCTGCAGGAAGAAGTGCAGGAACTGACAGAGGCCATTGAGCAGCAGGACAGTGCAGCCATTAGCGATGAGCTGGGTGATTGCCTGTTTGCGCTGGTGAATGTGGCACGCAAGCTGGGGGTGCAAAGCGAAACTGCGCTATTAGGAACGATTCATAAATTCAGGCAGCGCTTTGCATATATAGAGGACCAGCTGGCTTTGCAGGGTAAAACCCCGGAACAAAGCAGCCTGCAGGAAATGGATGCCTTATGGGATGCAGCCAAGCTGGTTTTGAAATCAGCAAATACCTAAAGCTTGATATGAGTCACTGCTTGAAACAACTATGCCTGACGCTGGTAATTTATGCGTTTGCCAGCCAGACAGTGTATGCAGTAGAAACAGTCGCTATAGTGAAAGGTTACAGCAGCAGTTTTGAAGCCTATAAAAAGGCGCAAAAACTGCATGACCTGCAACTGATGGCTAAATGGGGCACGGCTAAAGAACGTCAGCACAGCCGTGAAGCCTTGCATAAAATTCAGCTACAAGTGGCCAAACAACAGCAGCGTCAGCAGCAACGGGCACTGAAACAGCAGCAGCCCACGGCATTACTGGCAGCCGGGAACACAGCCAAAGCTAAAAAAAGCAGCCCGCATCACCCCACCAAGGCGGACAAGCTGATGCTGGTTAATATTAATAAAGCCACCCCTGAGCAACTGACAGCAGCGCTGCTGGGTATTGGAGCGGTGAAGGCGAAAGCCATTGTGGATTACCGCCAGGCCAAAGGGGCATTTAAAACCCTGGAAGATGTACTGGCAGTTAAGGGGATTGGGCCGGCTACTATTGCCAAAAACCGTGACCGTATCCGGTTTGAGTAGCGCTTGCCGTCACGATTACCGATAAAAGTTCAGCAATTCCTAAATGCTTTTTCTTAAATATTGCTCAAACAGTCTCAACAGGCTATGATCATCGCGCAATATCTTGTCTTGTTTTGCCCTGTGGGGAAGGAGTCTGCCGTCTGTGCAAACCTTGCGCGCGTCTGACTGTGGTTTATCAACCGCATTATTATCTTCAGCTATTCTTGATGTTCTCGATACATTAACTCAGGCGGGTTATCAGGCCTACATTGTGGGCGGTGGCGTGCGTGACTTGCTACTGGGGATGCATCCTAAAGATTTTGATGCCGTGACCAATGCCACCCCATCACAAATCCGTGAGCTGTTTGGCCGCCGCTGCCGTATTATTGGCCGCCGTTTTGAGCTGGCACATATTTATTCCGGCCGCGAGATGATTGAGGTAGCCACCTTTCGTGCGCCGCCACGTCAGGCCGTGACCAGTGCCAGTGGTATGGTGCTGCGTGACAATGTGTGGGGCACCATCCAGCAGGATTATGTGCGTCGCGATTTTTCCATTAACAGCATGTATTACCAGCCGCGTGAAAACGTGATTCTGGATTTTTGTCATGCCTATGATGATATTCAAGGCAAAAAGCTGCGTTTGCTGGGTGACCCGGTACAGCGCTTTGAGGAAGACCCGGTGCGCATGCTGCGGGTACTGCGCTTCGCTGCCAAACTGGATTTTGAGATTGATAAAAATATTCTAAAGGTACTCAAGCCGGAACTGACGGTATTGCTGCGCGATGTATCGCCGCACCGCCTGTACGATGAAAGCCAGAAAATGTTTAGTGCAGGACATCTGGATGACCTGTTGCCGTTGCTGATTAAATACCATGTATGGCAGCAACTGTTTGCCGATGTGCCTGCGCAGGTGACACCCTTTATCCAGCGGGTTGCGGAAAATACTGACCAGCGTATCCGTATTGGTAAAAGCATCAATCCGGCATTCTTTTATGCGGTATTGCTGTGGGAGCCCTACCTGGCCAGGTTAGCCGTGTTAAAGCAGCGCGGTTTGCATGATGCCGAAGCAAGGGTACAGGCCGGGCTGGATGTGCTGAAACGGCAGGAAGTGCGTACCGCCATCCCGCGTTTTTCCGAAGCATTTATCCGTGAAGTGTGGGAAATGCAGCCACGTCTGGAATGCCCTAAAGCGCGCCAGATTCCTGCGCTGGCAGGCCATGTGCGTTTCCGCGCGGCTTACGATTTCATTTATTTGCGTGAACAGGCTGGTGATACCACTACCCAGGGTATGGGGCAGTGGTGGCATGATTATCAGGAATTGTCCACCGACAAAAAAGAAAAAGTTATTCAGGACTACAACCGCCAGTACCTGCGCGATAAACGCAAGCAGGGGCAGGCCGGTGTTGAGGAAGCGGATGACGATGAGTTACTGGCCAGTGAGAGCTTTGCTGCTGCCAGCCTGAAAACAGAAGATACGTTTGCGTCCAGCGCGGATGCAGAAAGTAAAAGCAGAAGAAGCCCGCGTCGTGGCCGCCAGAACAGAAACAGGAATGCTGATTCCGAGGTTGAACTGGGTGCCGATAATGATGCATTGCCAAATTTAAGCAGCCCGGCCAGATTTAAACCTGAGCCACGTAATGCGGACAGTAACAAGATGGAGGAGGTGATACGCCGCCGCCGTCGTAAGCCACGTGATCTGTCCACTGTCGTGATGGACCAGGTTAAATAATGTCCGGTTCACCACAAACGCCGGTTTTAAGCTATATCGGCTTGGGCAGTAATCTGGGCGACAGTCAGGCTATTCTGCGTGAAGCGGTGCAAGCCCTGGCGCTGCATGGTGAGGTCGCGGTATCCGGCCTGTATGCCAGCAAACCACTGGGGCCGCAGGATCAGCCGGATTTTTTAAATGCGGCGGTCAGCCTGTTAACTTCCCTGGCACCGTTTGAGTTGCTGGATGTGCTACAGCAGCTGGAAAAGGATGCAGGCCGTGTCAAGTTACGCCATTGGGGCGAGCGTACCCTGGATCTGGACCTGCTGTTATATGGTAGTGAAGTGATTCAGAGCGAATGCCTGACCGTGCCGCATACCGGTATTTTACAGCGCCATTTTGTCATGCTGCCTCTGCTGGATTTAAATCCGCAATTACAGGTGGCTGGACACTTTCTGCAACAGCAACTGAATAGCCTGCCCCAGGATGATATTCGCAAGATTGCGGATAGTAGCTGGTTGCAGCAGGACATTCCGCATAGTGCTTCCTTTCAAGATTAATCCGACTAAAGGCATCCTTGCCACGTCAATCCTGTAATGCGCTTTCCAATAGGAGAAAACTGCCATGATGAGTTTAAGCAAACTGCAAAAATTTAAAGCGGATGGCGTTCGTTTTTCTTGCCTGACTTGCTATGATGCAAGTATGGCCAAAGCCATGCAACTGGCAGAGATTGATAGCATTCTGATTGGTGATTCACTGGGGATGACCATTCAGGGCCACGATTCCACTTTGCCGGTAACCGTACAGGATGTGGTGTACCATACACAGGCGGTACGGCGTGGTAACCAGCATGCTTTTATTATTGCCGACTTGCCATTTATGAGCTATAGCACCCTGCCGGATGCGATACAGTCTGCCAAATTGCTGATGCAGGCGGGGGCGCAAATGGTGAAACTGGAAGGCGGTGCCTGGCTGGCCGATACAGTACGCATACTGGCACAGGGTGGTATTCCCAGTTGTATACATATGGGTTTAACCCCACAGTCTGTGAACGTATTTGGCGGTTATAAGGTGCAGGCCAAAACCCGGGATGCGGCAGACCGTTTGCTGGCAGACTGTCAGGCCGTGGTAGACGCCGGTGCGGCCATGCTGCTGCTGGAGTGTGTACCAACCCAGGTGGCTAAAGAGGTACAGGCCAGTTTTGCCGTGCCGGTCATCGGAATTGGGGCCGGTAAGGACTGTGATGGTCAGGTACTGGTTGTGCAAGATATGTTAGGCTTGAATTTTGACAAGCCTGCGCGCTTTGTGCGCAATTTTATGGAGGGGCAGCAGGGTGGTGGCAACCAGATTGTGAATGCCATGAAGTCTTTTCACCAAGCGGTAAGAGACGGGGAATATCCTGCGCCAGAGCATACGTTTCAAATTGAGCTTTAAATAATGAAAACAGAAGTTAGCTTACAGGGTTTACATGCAGCACTGACGCCGGCGCGGGTAGCGCGTAAGAGCATTGGTTTTGTGCCGACCATGGGGAACCTGCATGCCGGGCATATCACCCTGGTTAAAGAAGCAAAAAAGTATTGCGATGTGGTCGTGGTCAGTATTTTTGTCAACCCGACCCAGTTTGGTGCCGGTGAAGACTTTGAGCGCTATCCACGTACGCTGGATGCAGACAGCCAGTTACTGGCGGATGCAGGCTGCGATATTATTTTTGCACCCAGCGTGCAGCAAATGTATGGTACCCAGCCACAGTTAACCACCGTGCATGTGGATGCCATAGCCAATGACCTGTGTGGCAAAAGCCGCCCGGGGCATTTTACCGGTGTGGCAACCGTAGTCACCAAGCTGCTTAACATGGTGCAGCCGGATGTGGCCTATTTTGGCGAAAAAGACTGGCAGCAGCTGGCGGTGATTCGTCACCTGACCCGTGATTTATGTTTCTCGATTGATATTGTTGGTGTGCCGATAGTGCGTGCTGAAGATGGTCTGGCCTTAAGTTCGCGTAATGGTTACCTGTCCCCGCAGGAGCGCCAGCAGGCGGCTTCCATTTATCAGGCTTTAAAGCAGATTCAGCAGGATATTGTGGCTGGCGAGCGTAATGTGGCTACATTAACGGCTAAAGCTGCTATTTATCTGACCCAGCAGGGTTTTGAAGTGGATTATGTAGAGGTGCGCCGTCCGGATTTATCCAGACTGGAGCAGGTAGAGCAGGATGTGGTGGCACTGATTGCGGCCAAACTGGGCACCACCCGTTTGATTGATAACCTGCTGATCAAGTTTCCTGTAGCGTCATCGTAAACTGTGCTACCGCAATCATTTAAACTCGGTCATACTGATGCGCCTTAAATATACAAGCCGACTATAACCAAGACATTAGCAATCAAGACATTAGTAATCAGGAAGTTAGCGTGAAAAGGCTGTTGATTGTTTCGGGACGCTCCGGCTCTGGGAAGAGCTCGGCCCTGCACATACTGGAAGACCTGGGCTATTATTGCATTGATAATTTGCCCTTGTCGCTGCTGCCTGAAATTGTTGCCAAACTGGATCAGGAAAACCACCTGGATATGCTGGCGTTAGGTGTGGATGTACGCACCCCGCGTTCCGACCTGATGGCCTTTGAGCAGATTCTGGAGCAGTTGCGCGAACATGGCAATGTCGAAATCCTGTTCCTCACCGCACGCGATGATATCCTGCTGGCGCGTTTTGGTTCTACCCGTCGTCGTCACCCGCT
>JASLIR010000206.1 GCA_030152125.1 Alkanindiges sp. | reverse complement strand
TCCATGGATATGGGCGGGCATGATGAACATGAAGGCTTGTCTGCTATGGACATGGATAACGATATGGATATGGGCGGTGGTATGGGAATGTCTGACCCTGCCATGGCAATGCAGCTGGCGCGTAAAACTATGAGTGCACGTACAGCAGCCACCTTTGGCTGGGAAGATTACCAGCTGATAATCGGAGCAGACACCAACCAGAACAGCCATAAAGGCCGTATGGGTGGCCGTGACTACAAGAGTGCAGTGTGGGAAAAAGATGCCGAGTTTCAGCAGGTCGGCCTGTTTACTGAAAGTAGCTGGAAACTGGGCGAGCGCAACAAAGTGATTTCCGGCCTGCGTATTGACCAGACAGAAGTACAGGATAAGCGCCCGGATGAAGTATCCTTTAATGAAACCCGCAAGGAAACCCTGCCCAGTGGTTTTATAAGGCTGGAAAGCCAGCTGGCTGATGGCCTGAACAGCTATGCAGGCTTGGGTTATGTAGAACGTATGCCGGATTACTGGGAGCTGTTTTCACCAGTGCATGCCGGTGCAACCAATGCCTTCCGTGGGGTAAAAACCGAAAAAACCACTCAACTGGATACCGGCCTCACCTATAAATCCGGGGCATGGTCTAGTTGGGTATCCGCTTATGCCGGCAAGGTGAACGATTATATCCTGATGAGTTACCACCACCACGAAGGCCATAGCGGCAATACCGCAGGCGCTAAAAATGTGGATGCCAGCATTGCCGGGGCTGAAACCGGGCTGTCCTACCAGTTTAACCCGCAGTTCAGTAGCGATGTAAACCTGGCTTATGCCTATGGTCGTAATGACGATGACAACAAGCCGCTACCGCAAATTTCCCCGCTGGAAGCACGGTTTGCCTTTAATTACCATGCTGACAAATACAGTGCCGGTGCATTGCTGCGTCTGGTGAGCAAGCAGGACCGTATTGCGCTAAATCAGGGCAATATCGTGGGGCAGGATTTAAGCGACAGCAAAGGCTTTGCGGTGTTTTCCGTGAATGCCGGTTATCAGCTTAATCAGTACCTGAATGCCAGCATTGGTATTGATAACCTGTTTAACAAAACCTATGCCGAGCACCTGAACAAGGCGGGCAGTGCCAATTTTGGCTATGCTTCTAACCAGATTATCAATGACATGGGGCGTAACTTCTGGGGCAGGTTAAGCTTTAAGTATTAAGTAGCCTTGTGAAAATAACAAAGCTCATCCTGTGATGGGCTTTGCTGGTTTTGGGATTACTGGTTTATGGCGCGTACGTTAATCAGGCTGCATAACCGCCATCTACCGGTATATTGGCACCGGTGATGTAACTTGAAGCCGGGGTTGCCAGAAAGCCAACCACACTGGCAATTTCTTCCGGCTGTGCATAGCGTTGCAGGGCAGGGTAGTTTTTGGCAGTCTGGGCTTTTTCGCTGTCTTGCGGGTTCATGTCGGTATTGGTCAGGCCCGGCAGTACATTATTGATGGTAATCTGGCGTGGTCCCAGTTCGCGTGACAAGCCACTGGTCAGGCCGGCCACAGCAGCCTTGCTCATCACATAGGTGGAGCCGCCGGAATAGGGGACATACTCACTGTTAATACTGCCAATATTGATGATTCGGCTACCGGCAGTTAAGTGCGGCAGGGCAGCCTGAATGGCATAAAACACGCCTTTAATATTCACGTCAATCATGCGGTCCAGGTCGTGTGGCTGAATGTCTTCAATGGCGCTGGGTTGAAAGATCCCGGCATTGTTGACCAGAATATCCAGCCGGCCAAAATGCTGTACGGTATGCTGAATGGCCTGTTTGATCTGTTCGGCGCTGGCTGCATCGGCCTGAATGGCTATCGCGCTGCCGCCTGCCTGTTCAATACTGTTAACCACGTGTTGTGCTGCTTCGGCAGCGGACTGGTAGCTAAAGGCAACCTGTGCGCCCTGTTGTGCAAGCTGCCTGGCAATGGCGGCGCCAATGCTGCGTGAGCCACCAGTAATAAAGGCCACCTTGCCCTGTAAGCTATTTAGCGTGTCTGCTGGAATGCTTGTGCTGTTCATGACGTTGTTCCTGTTCTGCGCTGTGTTGTGTTGTGCTGTTGATAGCAACACTATGCCGTATTTATTTATGCCTGATTAGTTGCAAATGACTGGTTTTATTTTTAACTATAATTTGAAAATTACTGCCATTCATTGCATGATAGGTGTATTGAATCAAACCTGCGTCTTAAGCCCCATCATGGAAACACTGAGTAATATTGAATGCTTTGTGGCCAGTGCCGAGCTAGGCAGTTTTTCCGCAGCGGCACGTAAGCTGGCCATTAGCCCGGCTGCAGTTAGCCGCAATGTGGCGCAACTGGAAACCAACCTGGGTACGCGGCTGTTTATCCGTAATACGCGTAATCTGGCACTGACTGAAATTGGCGAGCAGTTTTTAATACAGGTCAGGACTGGCTTGCAGAGCATTCAGCAGGCGCTGGAGTGTGTCAATTTTAAACAGGCGGCACCACAGGGCAAGTTAAAAATCAGCCTGTCGCTGGGTTTTGCCCTAAAGTACATACTGCCTTTGTTGCCGGACTTTATGGCGCGCTACCCGGAGATTATTCCGGATTTCAGCTTTGAAAACCGTCATGTGGATTTGGTGGCAGAAGGCTTTGATGCCGCCATTGGGGTGAATATTGATTTAAACCCCACCCTGATTGCCCGAAATATGGCCCCGCTGCATGTGGTTGCGGTGGCAAGCCCGGCATTCCTGCAACAGCACCCTGCGATTCAGTGTATTGAGGATTTACAGCAACTGCCGGGTATTGTGCTGCGTTCCATGCAGTCCGGTAAAATCCGTCACTGGCAGTTACAGCATTGTGTGCCGCAGGTGGCGGTTGATGCAGGCAAGGTGCAACTGGTGCAGCCCGTTAAAGCTGTGTTTGATGATCCGGAAGCCGTTGCCAGCGCTGCCATGGCAGGTATGGGCGTCGCACTGCTGCCGTTGCCGGACGTGCTGCCTCAACTGGAAACCGGCTGCCTACAACGGGTGTTGCCGGAATGGTATGCCGATGTTGGGCAGGTGAGCATTTATTATTCGGCCCAAAAGCATATGCCCTTAAAGTTACGGGTGTTTATTGATTTCCTGCTGGAGGCTTTCCAGCAGCAGAATTACCGGCAGCGTTTTTCGGCCTGCCTGCCTCCTTCTTTACTTGATGAACCCAGATTTGATGAGTCCAGCTCCCATGCCTGATGTGCTAGCCAGCTTTGCCAGCCGCCTGATTGAATGGTTTGATGTACATGGCCGCCATGACCTGCCGTGGCAGGTAAAAAATGACCCCTACAAGGTGTGGGTGTCGGAAATTATGCTGCAACAGACGCAGGTAAAAACCGTACTGAATTATTTTGAGCGTTTTATGCAGCGTTTTCCCACCGTGCAGTCGCTGGCAGAAGCTACCTGGGAAGAGGTTGCCCCGTACTGGGCAGGGTTGGGTTACTATGCCCGCGCGCGTAATTTGCACAAAGCCGCCAGACAGGTAGTTGCTTTGGGGCATTTTCCGCAAGCACTGGAGGAATGGGTGAGCCTGTCCGGGGTGGGGCCTTCCACTGGTGGCGCATTGATGTCGCTGGGTTTGGGCAAGTACGGCGTGATTATGGATGGCAACGTAAAGCGGGTGCTGTGCCGCCATCAGGCCATTGAGGGTGACAGCAGTTCCAGCGCGGTGATCAGCCGCCTATGGGAGGTTGCTACCGAGCTAACGCCACTTGAAAGACAT
>JASLIR010000104.1 GCA_030152125.1 Alkanindiges sp. | reverse complement strand
CATCGGAGAAGAATTTATATTTGATAAGTGCAAATGTGACAGCGGCCTTTGGGTGGAGCAGGAAATTGATTTTTTGCAGCGTTTTGCATCGGCTTATTTTGCATCCAAGTGTACCGATGATGATATTGAAGCGGATGCTGTGCTGGAAGGTACCGTATTGATGTTCCATCTGGCCGGGCTGGATATTTGGCCTTTGTTAAAGCAGTGGCAGGTGGTGATTGATCAGGCCGGACCGTTTAATAACTTTGTATTTATGTTGATGTGCAATTTTGAAACGGGCAGGTTTGAGTCGGCATTTGAGGAAGAAGACTTAAACCGCAAAATGACGGACTGGATTTCTGAAGATGGCTTTAAATTCAGCATGCAGCAGGTACTTGCTGGCAAACTGGCGCAGCCTGATTTAAGCAAGCGGCATCAGTGGGAATATGGCAGGGCACTGGCGCATTTAGGTTTAGCCGCCAGGAATGAGTAAGAATAGAGGATACAAAAAATGAAACTTGCAGAAGCATTATTATTACGTAGCGACCAGCAACGCAAGCTGGCTTCCCTAAAGCAGCGGATTAATGCCAATGTGCTGGTGCAGGAAGGTGATGAACCGGCGGAAGAGCCAAATGCACTGATGAAACAGGCATTTGCCTTGTCGGATGAGTTGCAGCAACTGGTATTGAATATTCACCGTACCAATGCGCAGGCCACACTGGCGGATGGCCGTAACATGCTGGAACTGTTAACCAAACGGGATGAGCTGCTGGAACGGCATAAGCTGATAACCAGTGCCATTGAAAATACCCACCGCGAGCCTGACCGTTACAGCGTACGGGAAATTAAGTGGATTAAGGTGATTCCGGTATCCAGCCTGCAAAAACAGGCCGATGATATCAGCGCCAAGCTAAGGGATATCAATATTCAGATTCAGGCCGCCAACTGGCAGATTGATCTGGTGGCTTAAGCTGGTCTCTTAGAAAATGATTTAAAACAGATATGGCCTGCTGTAGCGGCAGGCCAACACGGTTAGGACATACTGGGCGAGTGCAAGACCCCCGTAATTCCCGTCTGAGGGGTTGAATAAATATCAGAGGGCTCTGGCGCACGGTGAGCGCGTGTATTAAAGCACAACTTACGCTCCGCACCAGTCACATGGCAACCTTTGCCTAAACCGCAAAGTTACCTGTTACATCGCACTACCATGCACTGACAGTATGTTCTTTTTATTATGGTAGACAGCAAGTTAAAGCCTTAAGGCTTTAACTTGCGGAACAGCCAGGAGCGTTGCACGCTGTCCATGGTGCCGGGCACAAAGCGTTTGCCAGCGTAGAGTGCCCATGCTTCCGGGCTAACCGGTACCACACCACGGTTGTGGATTACGGCATCGGCAATGGCATCGGCCACATGTTCCGGGCCATAGTTGCGTTTTACGTAAATATTGGCAATTTTGTCATGTGATTTAACGGTACTGCCGTTGGCACGCATGGCTTTTACAATGTTGGTGTTAATCACACCGGGGCAAATGGTGCTTACACCAATTTTATGTTCGGCCAGTTCAATACGCAGGGATTCACTTAAGCCCATCACCGCGTGTTTACTGGCAGAATAGGCGGACATATCCGGGGCGGCGTAATAGCCAGCGGCGGAAGCAATGTTAACAATGTGGCCGCGTTTGTCCTGCACCATGTAGGGGGCAAAGGCTTTACAGCCATGTACCACACCCATCAGGTTGATGCCCAGCACCCAGTGCCAGTCGTCAATCGGGGTACTTAAAAAGTCGCCAGAGGTGGCTACACCAGCATTGTTAACCAGGATTTCAATGCTGCCAAACTCGTCGTGAATTTCCTGGGCCAGGTCCTGCATGGCTTGCCAGCTGGACACATCCAGCACTTTTAGGGTGGGCATGTTGTTTTTGTTGAGCAGCAGTTCTTCGGTTTGCTGCAGGTTTTCCAGATTGATGTCGCACAGGATTAAACGTGCGCCAAGGTCGGCAAACTTAAGGGCAGTGGCACGGCCAATGCCGGAACCGGCACCGGTAATCAGCGCAAGTTTATTATGGAATGCTTTGGTTTTTTTATTCATGGTGAAGTCCTTTTCCTACAGGCAGGTACATGGTGGTTGGCAGCAACCGCATGGTGATGGAATGTAACATAGTTGGCTATTGGTGGAATAAGCAATTAAGGCCAACTTTTCGAGTTGAAATAGAAAGAAAGTAGTATGAATATGAAACAACAAACAATTTTAATTGATGGTTCACAAGGCGAAGGCGGCGGGCAGATTTTAAGAACCGCATTGTCACTGTCCATGATTAGCGGGCAGTCTTTTGAGCTGCAAAATATCCGGGCCGGGCGTAAAAAGCCGGGCCTGATGCGTCAGCATCTGGTGTGTGTGCAGGCATCGCAGCGTATTAGTAATGCTACGGTGGAAGGGGCGGAACTGCATAGCACCCACCTGCATTTTGCGCCGCAGCAGGTACAGGCCGGGCAGTACGAATTCCGCATTGGCTCTGCCGGCAGCACCATGCTGGTGTTTCAAACTTTGCTGCCTGCCCTGATGGTGCAGGATCAGCCTAGCCAGCTTACCATTCATGGCGGCACCCATAACCCGATGGCGCCGACTGCTGATTTTGTGCAGCAGGCCTTTTTACCCGCTTTGCAAAAAATGGGTGCGGATGTGGACTTTAAGCTGGAAAAAGCTGGTTTCTTTCCGGTGGGTGGCGGCAAAGTTTCGGCAACCATTGCTGCATGGCATGACAGGAAGCATTTTTCTGTGCTTGAGCGCGGGGCATTGCAATCACTGCATGCCTATGCGGTTGCACTGAATATCCCGCAGGAAATTGCCCAGCGCGAGCTGGCGACACTGGACAAGCGCCTTACCCTGAATCATCGCGAGCAGTTATACCCGCAAGGAAGCAGCCAGGGTAATACGGCCTTTGTGCTGATTGACAGCGAGCAGCACAGGCAGGTGATTTCCATTCTGGGTGAAGTGAAGAAAAGCTCGGAACAGGTGGGTGTTGAGCTGGCGCGTGAAGTGCAGGCTTATCTTGATTCGCAAGCAGTGGTGGACGAGCATCTGGCCGACCAGTTATTGCTGCCTTTGGCCTTAGGTAAGGGTGGCGAATTTACCGCACAGGTGATTAGTGAGCACACCCGTACCCAGGCCGAGATGATCCAGCGCTTTATTGACTGTGAGATTGTATTTATCCCACAAGCCAATGGTACCACCTTGATCCGGTTGAATGTTTAAGGCTGTATTTATTACAAAAAAATGAGCGGAGCTTTAGGGTCTGTTGACAATTCAGATAAGGTTGCGACAGCGGACGGTTTTTAGCCGATGCAAGGCACGAGTTGCGATTTTTAGTGGTTCTAAAGGAGCAACGAATAACGAAGCAGCGGCAAAAACCGTCCCTGTCCCTAGCTGCGCCTTGCGCTGCGGTCAAAGCAGTGCTTTGACCTTGCTCAGGTTGTGGCTAAAATTGCCCCAAACCTTACGACACTATAATCGTGCCTCATGTGAAACTTGACAAGGGCCTGCCATTGCCTGCGTTTCACGCCTTGTTTGAACCAATTTTAGCCGACAACGCAGTCCGTATATGAAATGTCAACAGACCCTATTACATGATAAGCATCATGGCATATATAATGCTGTGATGCTTAAGCATGTATGACACTTACTAGATGTCAGTTAATTAGATGTCAGCTAATGAAAGATTGATCAATTATATAAGCTGAATGAAACTTCCCAGGTTTTGGAATCAAGTTTTGGAATAACGCATGAAAAATTTATTTTTACTGGTATTTGTCTTGGCTGCCGTATTTTTTGCCTATAAAAAATTTGGCACCAGTTCCGGTTTTCAGGGCGATCAGCCCTCAGCCTTTGTAACGTCTGACGTGAAGCTGCATATGCAGGGGCGGGATTTTAGCTTAAAGGCTGTGGTTGAATTTCCCTCGCAGGCGGTTTGTCAGAGCGCTTATCAGGGTACTGAATCCTTTGTGCAGGAGATAAAGGCGTTATGTGCTGCTACCGAAGGTTGCCGTTCTTCCAGTACCAGTACCTGCATTGCCTCAGTGGATGAAAAGTATAAAACCATGCTGGATAAGGGCAATGCCAATGTCTATTACCTGCATGCCGAGCGTAAAGGCAGGCAGCGCGGGGTGCTGGTGTATTGGGGCTTAAATGATGATGAAGGCAAAAAGGTGTGCGAAGTAGGAAAACAGCGTCTTCTTAAGCAATACGCCAATAATGAGGTGAATTGCGTGCCAGCCTGATATGACATTTAGCCATGGTTGCTGCGGTCATAAAGTTTCATTACCGTAGAGTACTTTGTTTCAATACGTGTACAGTGATGGCTGACTATGAGCCGGGCTGCCTGAATGAGATGAAACAGTGTTATGATTTCTAACTGTATTTAAACCAAAACAAAGAGATATTGATGAAAACTGTTTACTTGACAGCATTTAGTGTATTAAGCATTGCCATCAGCGGCTGTACTGCCACGGAATCTTCCCGGGTGATTCAACCCATACAGGTAGCCAGTGCCGCAGTGCAATACACCGGGGTAAAAACCCCGGTATCGATTGGCAAGTTTGATAACCGTTCCAGCTATATGCGCGGTATTTTTTCTGATAATACGGATCGTCTGGGTGGACAAGCCAAAACTATTCTGGAAACCCATTTGCAGCAGTCCGGTTATTTTTCAGTATTAAACCGCGATAACCTGTCCGAGCTAAAGCAGGAAACCGGTTTTTCCGGCAGCAGCCAGGCTATTAAAGGTGCTAACTATGTACTTACTGGTGATGTAAGCGAGTTTGGCCGTAAGGAAGTGGGTGACCAGCAGCTGTTTGGCATTCTGGGGCGTGGCAAGTCGCAAGTGGCCTATGCCAAAGTCAATTTGAATGTGGTGGATGTCCGTACCTCTGAAATTGTGCATTCCGTACAGGGTGCAGGCGAGTATGCCCTGAGTGAGCGTGAAATTCTGGGTTTCGGCACCACGGCATCCTACGATTCCACCTTGAATGGCAAGGTACTGGATCTGGCTATCCGCGAAGCGGTAAATCGCCTGGTGACTGATGTGCAAACGAATAAATGGGCTATTCAGCGTTAACTACCACGAAACGAATTACAGCGAAGCTTAAAAATATGCGTTATCAGATTTTAACAGGGCTGGCCTTTGCCAGCATGCTGACCGGCTGTGTATCACAGCCAACCGGCCTGTATAACTGGGGTAGTTATCAGCAGCAGCTTTATACCATGTATAGCAAGCCGGAAAAGGCCAATCCGCAACAGCAGATTGCAGCTATTGAAAAGGATATTCAAAAGGCAAGGGCAGCAAACCGTGCCATTCCACCTGGGGTATATGCCCATTTAGGTTACCAGTACAGCTTGCTGGGTAACCAGCAAAAAGCACGTGAGTATCTGGAACTGGAAAAGCAGACCTATCCTGAATCAACCACGTATGTTGATCGACTTTTACAGCGTTTAGGCTAACCGGGGACTGCCATGCTTAATATGATGAAACTATCCTGCGCTGCCATGCTTGCCTGTATGGGGTTGACGGCATGTAACACCGTGCCACGCGCTCCGGTTGATGTGTCGGTATACCGTCAGCATATGCCAAAGTCAATTCTGGTATTGCCGCCACTGAACAGTTCGCCGGACGTGCGTGCAACCTACAGCTTCTGGTCTACGGTCACTGCGCCGATTGCCGAAGCTGGCTACTATGTATTTCCGGTAGCGCTGGTGGATCAAACCTTTAAGGAGAATGGGGTAACTACTGCTGGGGATGCCCATTCCATTGCACCACAAAAGTTGCAGGAAATTTTTGGGGCAGATGCTGCCTTATATATTACCGTGACCGAGTATGGCTCAAAATACATGGTGCTGAACAGTGTGACCAGCGTGGCTGCTACCGCTAAACTGATTGACCTGAAGACAGGTGAACAGTTGTGGCAGGGTACCAAGCGCATTGCCATGGATAGCAATGCCAATAACCAGAATGGCCTGATTGGTGCCCTGGTTGGTGCGCTGGTGGAGCAGATTGCCGGTAATATCAGTGACCGTGGCCATGATGTGTCTGCCATGGTCAGCGGCCAGTTGTTTACACCCAACCTGCATGTAGGAGATGCATTACTGTTTGGTGTGCGTTCACCGAAGTATCAGGCAGATGGTGTGACTGCGCCAGCACCGAGATAAACAGTAGCCATGCCTTGCATGGTTACACGATTACAAAAGGCCATCACTTATTAGGATGGCCTTTCTGTTTACGGGATTTAAGGACAGTTAGGAATCACCGTGCCATTGTTATCGCGTGCCTGGTCATTACCCCAGCGCGACAGCATAAGCGCCGACACCCACTGCTTGGCAGGTCCGACATCCAGATCGGTTTTTAACCACCAGTGGTTGAAGTTGCTGCCACTTTGCGCATTTGGCCCCCATACCTTACAGTAGACATAACTGGTGCCCTTATACAGGGTGCCGGAAACACTGCCTCCTGGTGTGGCACGCCCGGAAGCATCTGCCCAGGTGTCCACCCAGTATTTGGTAGTCGGTGGTGGTGGCGGTGGCGGTGGTGTACTGTCGGCGCAGGTAGGAATTACCACGCCGCTATTATCCTTGGCAACATCATTACCCCATTTTGACAGGTAAAAAGCCGATACCCATTGCTTGCCGGGGCCGACATCCAGGTCGGTTTTTAGCCACCAGTGATTAAAACTACTGCCGCTTTGTACATTGGGCCCCCATACTTTACAGTACACATAGTTGGTACCCTTATACAGGGTTCCGGTGGCTGTGCCACCCGGTGTAGCGTGGCCGCTGGCATCACTAAAGGTGTCGGCCCAATAAGCACCGGTTGGCTTGGGCGGTGTATTGTCCGTACCACCATTACAGTTGTTACTGGTGCGGGTGAGTGGGGCATTAGGCTGCATGTACAGCCATTCACCCTGCAATACCGGATTTACAATATGCTGAATGCCGGCATCACTTAAGCCCGGGGCATACAGTTGCTCATAATGCAGGTGTGGTGCGCCGGCGGAGCCAACTTCCCCCATGGTACCAATCACATCACCCTGCTTGACGGTGGTTCCCTGAGGAACGTGGCTGCTCATGTGCATATAGGTGCTAAACCAGCCATTGCCATGACGGATTTCTATACCACCCGGATAAAAGGTTTCATGCACATAGCCATCGGCAGATGCGGTAATCGGGCTGCCGGTGGGCATGCCGTAACGGTACATGTCAATTTTTTTATCGTCAGGGTCATGCCCCGGGTAGGTTTTTAGCTCCACTTTGGCGCCACAGGGAAAAGGCAGCTGAAAGTTGGGGCGGTTGGGTAGGGGGTCGGCATAGACTGTGCTGATGCCCGCCATCCCTGCGCTGATGATGAGCGCCCCGGATAGCATGGGCGGCAGTACGTTGGGTAGCCTGCGCATGTGTTTGAGTATATGCATATTCTTGTACCTTGTTATTGTTTAACGGGCCTCTGGTGGATAGCACCAGAGGCTATTTAGTTATTTGGCATTTATTTTAAGGGCAGTTAGGAATAACAGTGCCGTTATTGTCCTTGGCTTCGTCATTACCCCAGCGTGAGAGTAACCAGGCGGATACCCACTGATTTGACGGACCGACATCCAGGTCGGTTTTCAGCCACCAGTGGTTGTAACTGCTGCCTACCTGCACATTTGGTCCCCATACCTTGCAGTACACATAGCTGGTGCCTTTGTATAAGGTGCCGGTAATGGTGCCGCCGGGCGTGCTTCTGCCGTTACCATCGGTGTGGGTATCTACCCAGTATTTAGTGCCTGCTGGTGGCGGTTGCGGTGGCGGGTTGGTGCCGCCACAGCCGTTATCACTGGTGACCACTTTTTGCCCGTAACTGTAAGGGTAGGGAGACAGTGAATAACCGTTAATGGCAATCAGCTGTGCGCCGTTATTCAGGCGCTGTTCAAAATGCAGGTGTGGGCCGGAGCTGCCACCGGTTGAACCTGTGGTACCAATTTTCTGGCCCTGGGCCACCGTGGCCCCTACCGCAACTGCAAAGGTGTCCAGGTGGAAATAATGCGTTGTCCAGCCATTACCGTGGCTCACAACCAGATAGTTACCTGCACCACCAGCCTCAAAAGCGCGCGTGGTAACCGTACCTGCTGCGGAAGCAAGCACTGGTGCACCTGCGGTGGTGCCGTTATCCCAGCGTACCCAGTCCAGCGCGTTGTAGTTGTGTCCGGAATAGGTGCTGTACGTCCATGTCTGGCCGCAGGAGAAAGGTGCTTTAAAGTTAGGTGCTGCCTGAGCGGTGGCGGTCACTGCAAGCAGTAGGGTGGAAAGGATTGTCGGTTTAAGTTTAAGTGTTAGCTTGCGCATACAAACTCCATGTTTGTGCTGATTATTAATGTGTCGGTATTTTTTTCATGTGGGTTTATGGCCCATCGGCAGCGTAGGGCAGAATGCGCAGGGCAGGAATCGGTTTAAGCTTACAAAAATGCAAAGTGTGTGTATTGGTTCACAATGCATCCAGAATTGATTGTTAGGAAATGTATCTTGGTAAGTTCTTGTATCTTGCTTTGGTTTTTTATTATCTAATTGTTTATTAATAATTTATATTTTAAGGGTGCTCGCCCGGGAACTTAAAAAGGATGCTCTTCTTTTTAAGTTCCCGAGCTAAAACAAGAGATTGCCTTAAACAACAGAAGTACTTTCCTGAGTTTCCCCGGCAGCCTGAATATCGTCTTCCATTAAAAAGCCACCACTCTGGTGCGCCCACAAATGCGCATAAATGCCATCCAGTGACAGTAATTCCTGATGCGAACCCTGTTCCACAATACGGCCCTGATCCATCACAATCAGGCGGTCCATGGCGGCAATGGTGGATAAGCGATGCGCAATGGCAATCACGGTTTTGCCTTGCATCAGCTTGTACAGGCTGTTTTGAATGGCGGCTTCCACTTCGGAATCCAGTGCGCTGGTGGCCTCATCCAGTAACAGAATCGGCGCATCTTTTAGCATCACACGGGCAATGGCAATACGCTGGCGCTGGCCACCGGAGAGTTTTACCCCACGCTCGCCTACATGGGCGTTATAGGCGGTACGACCATGCGGATCGGTCAGGTTGGCAATAAACTCATCTGCTTCTGCCTGCTCTGCTGCATGCAGCATATCAGCTTCACTGGCATCCGGGCGGCCATATAAAATATTGTCACTGACCGAACGGTGCAGCAGGGAGGTATCCTGCGTCACCATGCCAATCTGCGCGCGCAGGCTATCCTGCGTCACATGCGCAATATCCTGCCCGTCAATTAAAATACGGCCCTGCTGTGGCTCATAAAAATGCAGCAGCAGGTTGATCAGGGTGGATTTTCCTGCCCCGGAACGACCTACCAGGCCAACTTTTTCACCGGCCTTGATATGCAGCGATAAATCATCCAAAACTACTTTATCATGGGCTTTGTCCTGGTTATAGGCAAAGCGTACATGCTCAAACTGAATCGTGCTGTGGGCAATTTTCAGTGGCTTGGCATCTGTCTTGTCCTGAATCAGGATCGGTTTGGTCAGGGTGTTAATACCATCTTGTACCGTACCGATATTTTCAAACAGGGAAGAAATTTCCCACATGATCCACTGCGCAAAACCATTCAGGCGCAAGGCCATAGCGGTACTGGCGGCTACTGCACCAATGCCAACCTGCCCCTGTGACCACAGCCACAAAATGGTGCCGGAGGTAGACAGGATTAAAAAGGCATTCAGCGACTGGTTAACAATTTGCAGCTTGCTCACCAGACGCATCTGGTTATTGACGGTACCCAGGAATTCCGCCATGGATTCCCTGGCATAGCCAGCCTCGCGGCCCGCATGCGAAAACAGTTTTACCGTTTGAATGTTGGTGTAGGCATCGGTCACGCGGCCAACCATGGTAGAGCGCGCATTGGCCTGTGCTTTAGCCACCTTGCCCAGCCGGGGCAAAAAGTAATACATGCTTAGGCTATAAAGGCTTAGCCAGATAAAAAACGGGATTAGCATCCACAGGCTGAACGACCCCATCACCAGCGTCAGCGTAACAAAGTACACCACCATAAAGGCAATAATGTCGGCCAGCAGCATCCACACATCACGTACGGCCAGCGAGGTTTGCATCACCTTGGTGGCAATACGCCCGGCAAAGTCATCACTAAAAAAGCCCAGGCTTTGGTTCAGGATATGACGGTGAAAGTTCCAGCGCAGGCGCATGGGAAAGCTGCCCAGTAAGCCCTGATGCTTGATGAGTGATTGCAGGCCAACCAGAAAAATAC
>JASLIR010000089.1 GCA_030152125.1 Alkanindiges sp. | reverse complement strand
CGACATAATCTGCTACCGGAATATTCAGCAGAACCTGTTCCACCTCATCAAAACCAACACAGTGTTGCTGGATAAAGGCACGGTCATGCAGGCCTTCCTGCACAATAATCGCCAGCATGGCGGTCATTAAAAAGGCATCGGTACCGGGTTTTAACTGCAAAAAGACATCGGCATATTTGGCCGTTTCGGTGCGGCGCGGGTCAATCAGCACCATGGTGCGGTTAGGGTCTTTTTTAATTTCCTTTAAGGTATCACGCGCGTTGGGGATACCATGCGCCTGAAACGGATTGCAGCCAATGAACAGTACAAAATCTGCATGTTCCACATCTTCGGTGGTATGGCATTGCTGGCTGCCAAACAGGCGGCCATTGACCCAGAAGTCACCGGTTTTTTCCTGTCCCAGTGCATTGTAAGCGTAGCGGCTTTTCATGGCATTCAGCAACTGACGACTGTAGGCACCACCCAGATGGTTGCCCTGTCCACCACCACCCACAAAGGCAAAGGCATCGCCACCATGCTGGCGGCTAATGGCTGTCATTTTTTCGGCAATTTCGCTAATGGCCTGATCCCAGCTGATACGCACATATGTACCATCTTTATCTTTTTTTAACGGGTACTGTAAGCGGTCAGCATGCTGCTGATAGTGTTCCAGCCGGGCAGCCTTCTGGCAAATATAGCCTTTGGTAAGCGGGTGATCATCATCACCCCTGATTTTAACAAACTGGTTATTTTCGATTTGTACGGACAAGCCGCAATTGCGTGAACATAAGATACAGGCGGTGTGCTGGGTCGTCATTGCCTTGCTCCTGTGGCAAACACCAGTACACGCGCGTACCGGTGAGGATAGAGTAAAGTTCTAATTTGGAACTCTACTCTATTTGACAGGTTGCAATCAAGCCCTTAATTTCCGGCACACAGGAACCACAATTACCACCAGCCTTCAGGCAGGCGGTTACTTCTTTGGGTGTTTTAAGCCCTTTTTCCTTGATTGCTTTCAAAATAGTATTTTTGCCTACCTTAAAGCAGGAGCAAACCAGCGGGCCTGCTTCATTGCCACTGCCCAAAGGCGCACCAGCCAGAATCGCCATACGGTCACGGCTGCTGAGCAGGGATTTCTGGAACAGGCTGGACAACCATTGGCGATCCGGCAACTGTTCGCGCGGTGCAATATAAATACAGGCTTCAATGCGGTTGTCAGCGATGATGGCAGCATGGTAAATACCGCTGTTTTCATCGGCGTATTCCAGCCAGTCTACTTCGTCCAGCTGAACTTTTTGCGCCAGTGCTACATCATTTAACAATAAGGAGCGTGCATGTTCTTTCAGGTTATTTAACTTCTGACGACCGGCCAGTTCATAACGTGAGGCATTTTGTACCTGCACATGCGTCCACCAGGCCACCCGGTCCAGCACCAGTTTATTGCGGCTAAATGCCACCCCATGCCAGTACACATGGAAAGGTTCCAGGCGAATGGGGGTGTGCTTGAATTCCGGCTCCCCGGAAATCGGGTCAACCAGCGGATTGACCAGCGCTCCCACACGGGCATCGGAAGCAGTCTGGTTGGTCCAGTGAATGGGAATAAATACATGACCCCGGCGCATATTGCCGGACCATTGCACGCGGGCAACCAGTGAACCCCATTCAGAATGCACACGCGCCAGCTCGTTTTCCTTGATACCTGCCATCAGGGCATCGCTGGGGTGCATGTCAATAAAGGGTTCCGGAATATGTGCGCCTAGGGTTGGCGCCAGACCAGTACGGGTCATGGTATGCCACTGGTCGCGGATGCGCCCGGTATTCAGCACCAGTGGATATTCACGGGTGGGCTGGTGTTTGGCGGCCTGATGTTCCACTGCCACAAAACGTGCCTTGCCATCCGGGAAGGAGAAGCGATTATTTGCCAGCAGGCGCGGGGTGCCCTGATAAGGGCTGAGTACCGGCCATTGCAGAGGTGGCAGGGCATCATAGGCGGCTTTATCCAGCCCGCACATGCCTTTTAAGTTAAAGTAACGATGGTCTGCATGTTGGCTTTGCTGGTCATCCAGCTCACCGGTACTATTTTCAAAGGCAGACAGGCGGGCATGCTCATCAAAAATTTCTGCAGGATGATGATAGTCAAATGCCGACTCAAAGCCCATGCGTTTGGCCACCTGACTAATGGCCCACCAGTCCGGCATGGCTTCGCCCGCCGGATTGAGGAAGGCGCGCTGTCTGGAAATGCAGCGCTCCGAGTTGGTCACGGTACCGTCTTTTTCACCCCAGCCCAGGGCTGGTAAAAGAATATCGGCATAGGCAGCGGTATCGGTTTTCTGGCTGACATCGGATAACACCACAAAATCACATTGTTCCAGTGCACGCTTTACCTGATCGGCATTGGGCAGGCTGACAACCGGATTGGTAGCCATAATCCACAGCGCTTTAATTTTTCCGGCTTCAACGGCTTCAAACAGGTCAACTGCCTTTAAACCGGGCTTGTCTGCAATGGCCGGGCTTTGCCAGAAGCGCTGCACACGCTCCGTATGTAGTGGATTATTCAGGTCCATATGCGCAGCCAGCATATTGGCAAGGCCGCCGACTTCGCGGCCACCCATGGCATTGGGTTGGCCAGTCATGGAGAACGGCCCCATACCAGCCTTGCCAATACGGCCGGTATACAGGTGACAGTTAATAATACTGTTTACTTTATCCGTGCCCTGACTGGACTGGTTAACCCCCATGGAAAACAGGGTCATTACCTTTTTGGTCTGGCTGAATTTTTCAAAAAAGCGGATTAAGGATTGTAATTGCACACCACAGAGCCTAGCTAAAGCGTCTACGTCGTCGTGCTTGCCAGCCAGGGTTAGCGCCTGCTCCAGGCCTTGTGTGTGTGCAGTTACAAAAGCCTCATCTCTGGCATTGTGCGTGTGCAGCCAGGACAATAAACCGTTAAAGAGGGCAACATCCGTACCTGAAAGTATGGGCAGGTGAATATTGGCAATATCGCAGGTAGCGGTATGTCGTGGGTCAACCACCACCACAAATAAATCCGGGTTTTTTTCTTTGGCGGCAGCAATGCGCTGGAACAGTACCGGATGGCACCAGGCGGTGTTGGAACCAACCAGCACCACCATGTCAGCCTGTTCAAAGTCTTCATAGCAACCAGGTACTAGGTCTTCACCAAAAGCACGCTTGTGGCCTGCCACAGCAGAGGACATGCACAGGCGGGAGTTGGTGTCGATATTGGCGGTGCCTAAAAACCCTTTTACAAATTTGTTGGCAACGTAATAATCCTCGGTCAGCAACTGGCCGGATACATAAAAAGCCACACTTTCCGGCCCATGCTCGGCAATGGTCTGGCTAAAGGTTCTGGCAATTTTATCCAGTGCCTGTGACCACAGGATTTGTTCACGCTGCCCATTAAGTTGCGACTGGGGAAACAGCAATCGGGTCTGTAAACCAATGGTTTCCGCAAGACTACTGCCTTTGACACACAGGCGGCCCAGATTGGCAGGATGGCTGCCCATTCCGGCTACCTTGTGATTGTACGTCAGCGGGTTTTTGACCTTGCTGACGTTCACCCCACAACCAACCCCGCAATAGGGGCAGGTTGTGTCAGTGGTTGCACTGGCTGTATCCGCTGTCTCATGCACGGAAATTTTTTGCGATAGTTCGTTGGGGGATACCGCTTTTATGGATACAGTATGGTTCATGGTGATTCCTCAGTCGCAATTCTTTATCAGGCTAGTGAAGTAATTTAGCCAGCCTGTTTTAGTGCGAAGTCACGACCAAACAGCAAACGGCTGCGGATGGAGCTGATATCGGTTTGTTCACTGATCAGCTCGGCATACCATGAACCATCACGGGCATCACCATACAACACGGCACCCTGCACGTGGTTGTTTTTAAGGATCAGGCGCTTGTAAATGCCACGTTTGGCATCCTGAATCACCAGGTCTTCACAGCTGTCATCACTGTTTAAATCACCGGCAGAGAACACTTCTACACCGCTTACTTTCAGCTGGGTAGCCAACTGGGTTCCCTTGTACTGAATGCTGCCACGTTCCGCCAGCTGGGTGGCGCAGACAAAAGCCTGACCCCATAATGGCTCCACCAGGCCATAGGCAATACCACGGTGTTGCACGCATTCACCCACCGCATACACACGCGGGTCAAAGGTTTGCATGATGTCAT
>JASLIR010000046.1 GCA_030152125.1 Alkanindiges sp. | reverse complement strand
GTAGACAGCAGGTCGGAATAGGGCAATGCTTTAGCCATTTTTAACAGAAACGGAGCGTTCTCTCCAATTTTAGTGCTGTGACTCATCACCAGACTGGTACTTTGTGGGGTTAGTGTTGCCATTTTCATACGTCCCTGCATATATTCCACATCGCCTCCCGCGGCCTGATAGGTTACTTGCGTGGGAGAATCCTGAAAATACATCAGCTTAAGGGTGTAGGGAATAGCAATAACGCCCAAACCAATTTTCACGGTAATAGTGGCCAGTACCCCATTTGCGCTGCTTGGGGGCTGGTTGGTCAGGGGCTGAATGGCAACCTTGCGTACCTGGCGAAAAATCTGCTGATAACTATTGGGCGAGTTAAGTAGCTGGGTCGCACGTTCCACAGGCGCATTCAGGGTGGCGTAGGTGCTGGCAAACTGCATGGCTTCGAAACCATGTTTATAGGGCAGCTTAACCGGACGGTGCACAAACATCACCGGAATGCCGGACTGGCTGTTCAGTTGCTGTACCAGCTGCAACTGGCTACTGGTCAGGGTTTTTTCAGGAATCTGCCGTGGCGCATATTGCTGCAGGCTTTTATCCGGGGCATAGCGTTTTATCATGGATTCCATGATAAAGGTATTAACCCCTTGCGGAATACCCGCCTTAATTTCCGGGAAGGCCCTGAGAATGGTACTGACCAGAAAGCCTTTGGGTTTATCCAGGTCGCCCCACTGCGTTAAGGTAAGCAGGGTACGATTATCATCCAGTGCATACCATTCAAATTTGCCCATGCCGTACTGGATGGGCGAGTCGATAATCAGGGTGCTGATACTGTGATCATCCTGCTGGTGCTGTAGTACCACATCTTCATTAAAGCTGAGCACTGGAATGGGGATAGGCACATGAATATGGTACTTCATCTGGGTGATGTTGCCGGATTGCTGCACCACACTGGCTTTGGTCAGGGTAGGGAATAATCCTACGTATTGCTGGTAGCTGTTCAGGCTTTGTTTAACCTGCGCTGCAGGGATAGGCAGCACCACGGCTGTGGAGCTAAAGCGCTCTGCCGGGTAGCTGGCCACTCCTTTGGCATAAGGCACGTCCAGCCGTTGTGGCGGGTGGGCATAAATCAGCGTGTCCTGCCCCACCAGTTCCGCCAGCGCTTGCGGGTTATTCTGGAAAGGTTTCAGTGCACTGACAATCTGGTTGTCCTGCCAGGGAATAATGGCTGCCTGTGCCAAAGTGGCACACAACATGCCGGCAATAATGAGGGGTACGGTGTAAAGGTGCTGCTTCATGTTATATAAAACTCATCCCTGAGTATGGATTGTAGTTAGCCTGCCTGAATATTACTTAGCTATTAAGCAGGCCAAACTTTTTGCTGCTTTGGTATTTGGGGAATACCGAGCCTAACTGGCTGCCGTTGAGTGGAAACTGGGTACTAATCACTTCGCTCAACACATCACGGAAGTCGGTGGTTATTGCCAGGTCGCGGCCCTGAAACAGTTTGTCCTGCTTCAGGGTTGGCCACTGGCCATATACCTTGCGGCCTTTCACCTGGCCACCCAGTACCCACATCACATTGCCATGACCATGGTCGGTACCCTTGTTGCCATTTTCGCGCACGGTACGGCCAAATTCGCTCATTACCACTACCGCCGTATTGTCCCATTCCGGTCCAAGTGCTGCTTTTAACTGTACCAGGCCATCTGCCAGCGAGGTGAGCGATTTTGCCAGCGCGCCTTTTTCCTTACCCTGATTAGCATGGGTGTCCCAGCCACTTAAACCAAAAAAGGCAAAGCCAATGCTGTTATTTTCGCGCATCAGCGTGCCTATCTGTTTGGCATCTGCTGCAAAGCCTTTTACTGAGGGTGCTCCGTTGGCAGCTTTTACATCTTCCGGGGCACTTTTGCTCAGGGTTTCCTGAATGGCCTTGTCGGAAGCCTGGGCAGACTGATAGGCAGTATCCATCGCGCTATTGCCACCATACAGCTGGTCAAACACACTGCTATAACGTTTATCAGTTAGCAGGCTTTTTTTGCCAGCGGTGCGGGTGGAGGACATCACGGTAATTGGATGCTTGCCTGCCAGAATGCGTGGAATACCGGGGCTAACCGAAATAGCCTCCATACTGGAATTTTGTTTATCGCCCAGGTTTTCCAACAGGCGGTTTAGCCAGCCATCCTGCGTGCTTTTTACATCCGGCGTGCCGGTTTCCATATAGTCCTGCGCATCAAAATGCGACCGGCTTTCACTGGGTGAGCCAGTTGCATGGATAAAGGCCAGCTCTTTATTGGTCCAGAAGGGCAATAATGGTGCCAGTGTCGGGTTCAGGCCAAAGTAACCATCCAGGTCCAGCACGCTATCCGGCTTGCCGCTACCGGGTTTGGACAGCGCAATATTGGGCCGGCCCGCATAGTAGTCGGCATCCTGATAAGGTACTACCACACTTAAGCCATCCACGGCGCCGCGCAGCATCACAATCACCAGTTTTTTACTGGAACCGGTGTTGCGGGTGCTGGCTGCAAAGCCGGTGTTAACAACCAGTGGTGCGCCAGCCAGTAACAAAGCCTGATGAATAAGTTGACGACGATTCATGATCGATCACCTGCCTGATTAATAACGCATAAAGTCGGGGCTACCCAGTAACAGGGTAGATTGCATATTGGAATTGGTGGTCTGGAACAACTGTGCGGTTTTTGCCGAAATGGTAGGGCTAAGGGTGGCATATAGCTGTTTCGCATCAATATTATAGCTAATGCTGTTAGCGGGGGTACGGCGGTCATTAAACAATTGGCCATTACCCAGTTTGGCCGCATAAGCAATCCGTAATTTGAGTGCATTCGGCGACATCCACTTTTGTTCAGTCCAGCCGTAACCATCCGGGGTAACCGAACCATATAGCGGCATACCCATACCGTTCAGTTCCTGATTCACCTGCACCGGGTTAATACGCTGGATGTTAGTGGCACGCAAGCTGGAAACCAGATAGCGGAAAGGTGGTTTGAACTTTTTGGCTATGTTTGCCTCATCCCAGAACTCCGGGCTATTAAACAGTACTTTCAATACCTGTTTGATGTCGCCATTGCTTTGCAAAAATGCAGCCTGCAGTTTATTTACCAGACTGGCAGGCGGATTATCACTCACAAAGTAAACTGCCAGTTCCGTTGCAATATGTTTGGCAGTGGCGGGAGCACGCGACAGTATATCCAGTGCACGCTCACCTTCTTCCTGCTGCTGTCCTGCTGGAAAATTCTGGCCCAGCCATGTTTTAGCGCTACTGTCGTGCGTAGTTTTCTTGTAGATAAATGGCTTGCCGTTGGCAATCTGCTCTAGGCTGTAGCTCCAGCCACTGAGTATACGTGCCAGTGCGGTTACGTCGGCCTGGGTATAGCCGCCATTCACACCAAGCGTGTGCAGCTCCATAATCTCACGGGCATAATTTTCGTTAATACCACCCACGGTTGAGGTTTGTCCATCTTTAACTACCTGCCGCGGTGTGGAGGATAACCAGTTGTCCAGATAGCTGAGCATGGCCGGATGATGTGCCGTGGCAGAAAGCAGGTCTTTAAACTTGCCTAGTGCATAGGGGCGAATGGCATTCTTTTCGTAATCCTGAAAGAAAACACGGGTGTGAGCTGTCTTTGCGCGGTACACATTAAAATGGTTGTACCAGAAGTCTGTCATTACTTCTTCCAGCTGGTTGGGACTATACGTAGCCAGCAGAATGCGTTCATTGGTTGCTGACACCCCGATATCATTAATGAAGTTTTTCTGGTCAGCATGATCTTCCATGGCTTTCATGGAGGTTTTATCTGCAGCGTTTATTTTATTTTGTGCCACAAACTGGTTGTAGGCTTGGGCAATTTGCTGCAGGGACTGGGTTTTGCTGTTCTGGTTTAACTGGGCTTTTAAACCGGCGGGCAGCGGCTGGTTGGTGTTGTTTAACTGCTCATTGATGTAGGCATCAATGCCAATACGTTTTATTTTATCCAGTTCAACCTGATTTGGCCCAAAGCCCAGACGGTTTAACACATGAATTTGTTTTTGCTCCAGCGTTAGTGCAGCAAAAGCAGAGTGGGAGAGTAAAGCCGTTAAAAGGCTTATGCCGACAAAATAGCGGGAAAAACGGAAACTGACGTGTTGTACAGCCATGAAAATTTACCCAAAAAATGCCTGCAAAGGGAGGCGGAGAATGCTGGCAGTGTAATCAGAAAAATAAGAATGAAATGTAGCGTCTTGCAACTATTTATTTGTGTTTACTTGTTTTTTGTATATAGCTGCACCAGGTTTTAGTACCTGTTACATTTTGGTGCTGTCCTTGCAGCGGCCTGTAGCTGTCTTGTGCTGGCTATGTAAAAGTGGCTATCTGGAGGTGTTATAACAATAAGAGTAATGAATGCGCCGACCTGAGAACAGAAGGATATATTGCATGCCGTTGACCCGTAGTAATCGACAGGGTATGTACCGCATACTGTGGCTGGGTGGGTTATTTGCGTTTGCGGTGATGCTGGGAATAGGCGCAGCCTCCTGGCTATTTAAATCGACAGAATTACGCCTGCCGGTGCGTAATCAAAGCGCTATTGTACGCTTGCCGCAGCCCATTCAGGCCAAAGCCAGAATAGCCAATGACCTGGATATTCTGGTACGCGGCGAGGTGCAGAGTCAGGTGCCGATTAACCAGGTGATTGAGGTGCCCATACAGGATACCTTGCATACCATTATCAGCTTTGACCATGCGGTGCCGGTTAAAATGGATGTACCGCTGAACGTGACCATCCCGCTGGATCAAATCCTGCATGTGGATTCCACGGTACAGGTGAAGGTGCTGGGGCAGCAGCTTAGCCTGCCCATTCGTGGTGATATTCCGGTTAAGGCGCAAATTCCGCTTAAGCTGAATGTACCAGTTGACCAGCAGGTCCATTTAAAGTTTGTGGCACCGGCAGATGCCACTTTAAAACAAACCCTGAAAATCCCGTTAAAAACCAGTATTGATGCGCGTATTCCCATTCAGGGCGCCATGCAGGTGCCGGTCAAGTCCGACCTGGAGGCACAGGTGATTATCAGCCAGCCGATTCCTGCGGTGATTAGCCATAGTGATTTAACGATTCCCTTAAGCCAGCTTGGTTTGCAGCGGCTGCGTTCAGCCAGGCAACAGCCATGAGGCGGCCTGTCTTTCGCCAGAGCAAGCTATGGCTGATGCTGTTAATCACCTTTCTGGGCGGGTTTGCGGGCTTTTATCTGTATGCCTATATGGCTATGGCGGTTCATTTAACGCGCCAGCAGGCTATGCTGAAGCTGCCTGCGCATATTCGTGCCAATGCAGCGGCTACCCATACTTTTGATATCCAGATGAATGGGGATATCAGCACTCAGGTGCCTGTCAGGCAGCGGCTGGCGGTTCCCTTGCAGGGGGAGTATCCGGCCAATATCCGCTTAAAAACCCACATCCCGGTTGAGTTTGTGCTGCGTTATAAGGACACCATTCACATTAAAACCCATGTAGATATCCGTGGTACTACCGACCTGGTATTGCCGCAGGCTTTTTTACCCAAATTTCCCTTAACCGCACGCATTCCCGTAGAACTGGATGTACCGCTTGACTTACAGGTTCCTGTTAAAACCAGCATGCTATTGGACTATAATGGGCCAGTACGTTTTAGCCTGAACCAGACCATCCATACCCCCATTGACACGGTTTTAAAAACCAGCTTGCCAATTAAGCGGGAAGTTTCCGTGCCCCTGCTCAGCAGTTTTGATGTGGATGTCT
>JASLIR010000032.1 GCA_030152125.1 Alkanindiges sp. | reverse complement strand
AAAGAATGTAAGTGGTTGTTGAAGGAAAGCCCAGAATTAAATGAGATTAATTGTTAGCAAACACAAAAAATGCGGATTTTTAGCAATAAAGCCCATGCGTTTTAAGACATTTAAAGGCAAAATCGCTATTCTGATAAGTAGCTATGCTTATCTATATGGCGCTTGGCCGATAGCCTGTGAAGTGAGTAACATCCATGAGTGATTCTTTAACCATTAACCAGTTGCATGCGGAAACCGGGTTGCCGGACTGGTTAACAGCAAATCTGCTGACAGGCATGAAGCGCGGGATTGAAAAAGAATCGTTGCGGATGCAGGCCAATGGCTTTCTGGCACAAACCACGCATCCACAGGCGCTGGGTGCGGCCTTAACCCATCCGCACATTACCACCGATTACTCCGAAGCATTGCTGGAACTGATCACCCCCACCTTTGAACACCCGCAACAGGCGCTGGATTTCCTGCGTGAGCTGCATGTGGAAGTGCAGCAGCAGCTGGCTGAAGGGGAAACCTTATGGCCTTTATCCATGCCATGCATGCTGGACAGTGAGGAACAGAATATCCCGCTGGCGCAGTATGGGGCTTCCAACCTGGGCAAGTTTAAAACCCTGTACCGTCATGGGCTGGGTGTGCGCTATGGCCGCCGTATGCAAACCATTGCCGGGGTGCATTACAACGTGTCTTTTCCGGACCAGCTGTTTAAAGCGTGGCAGGAGTCGGCGGATACACCGGATGAGTTAAAGCAGCTCAGTGCACAGGATTACCGTAGTGAGCGCTATTTTGGCCTGATCCGTAATTTCCTGCGTTTAACCCCGCTGACTATTTACCTGCTGGGTGCCAGCCCGTCGGTATGTGCCTGTTTTCTAATTGGTCGTGAACATCATTTACAGCCGCTGATCGGCGGCACCCTGCATTTGCCGTATGCCACGGCATTGCGGATGGGGCGTCTGGGTTACCAGAACAGTGCGCAGCGCCAGTTAGGCATCCACTACAATGCGCTGGGCTGTTACCTGAAGGGCATGCAGCGTGCGATTGGTACCCCGTATGAAGAATTTAGCAAGCTGGGGCTGGACAACGACGAAGGCGAGCCGATCCAGATTAATGACCATGTGCTGCAGATTGAAAACGAATACTACAGCCTGATCCGGCCCAAGCAGATTCCGCAAGCGGGCGAGTCACCTGCACAAGCCCTGCAAAACCGTGGTGTGGCTTATGTAGAGCTACGTGCAGTGGATTTAAATCCATTCAGTGATATTGGTATTGACCTGGACACCGCCTGCTTTCTGGAAACCCTGGCCCTGTACGCCCTGTTGCAGCCTAGCCCGAGTATTGAGGCGGATGAACAGGTACGTATTGAGCGTAATCAGGCCAAAATTGTGGATGAAGGGCGTAACCCTGAACTGGAAATTGATACCGCAGAAGGCTTACAGTCATTTAAGGCATGGGGGCTGGCCCATTTGCAGGCCATGCAGCCTTATGCACAGCAACTGGATGTGATGTCCGGCCAGTCTGAAGCATTGTATGCGCAGGCATTAAGCCGGATGGTTGCGCGTTTGCAGCAGGTCGAACAGACCCTGTCGGCACAGGTGCTGGCGCAAACTGTGGCGGCAGGCGGCTCTTGGCGCTTTGGTCATGCGTTAGCAAAAGATTACGCACAGCAACAGCGAACTCACGTATTGTCTGCGCAGCCTCATGACTATTTCCAGCAGGTGGCTGTGCAGTCGTGGCAGGATCAGGCGGCACTGGAACAACGCGACCAGTGCGACTTTAAAAGCTATCTTGCCCCGTATCGCCAGCAGGCCGCCAGTCATGCCGAAGTACCACAAGATGTCGTTAAGGAGCATGTGTAGATGTTGAGCTATCGTAAAGTCAGTCTGGCTTTATTCCTGCTGAGTGTGGCAGGCTGGTTATTTGCCCTGTATTTGCAGTTTTATCAACATCTTGAACCTTGCCCCCTGTGTATTTTTCAGCGCGTTGGCCTGTTGGGTATGGGGCTGGTGTCGCTGGTTGCCTTTATCCATGGCCCTAAAAAGCGCACCGGCCGGGTGATTTATGCGCTGCTTTCTCTGCTCGGTATTGGCTGGGCTACCGCGGTTGCTGCACGTCATGTCTGGTTACAGCATTTGCCACCGGAAGATGTACCGGCCTGTGGCCCGGGGCTGGATTACTGGATGGAGAATTTTCCCCTGCAGTCCGTGGTGCAAAAAGTGCTGCATGGTTCCGGTGAGTGCGCAGTGATCGACTGGACCTTTTTAGGACAGTCCTTACCAACATGGTCTTTGGCTTTCTTTAGTGGCTTATTGCTGATTAACCTGTGGCAGCTGTTTAGGCGTGGCTAAGCTGATAGTGCTGCGTTAGGAAATATGTCCCTCTTTATAATTATGATAACCTCACCCTAACCCTCTCCTGAAAAGGAGAGGGAACTCCTTCTCCTCTGGGGAGAAGGTTGGGATGAGGGGACTGTTCAATCAGTATGTTCCAGCGCCTGTTCAATGGCTTTTTCGGTACTGATATTCTGCAATTCGCCATCATTGACTTTGTCCATGTGCTTGGACAGGGTCTGTGCCTGCAGGCTGTTAGGGTATAGCCATGCTACAATCTGCTCACGTACACGTTCATGGTATTGAAGTTCAAAGTGATTCAGGCCATAGAAAATTGCTTTACGCTCATCCGGCACTTTCAGGCGGAATTGCGGGTGCGGGTGTTCACCCAGCGCGCTCTTCACGCTCACCAGATAATCGCCAATGGCCTCCAGTGCCTTGGAGCTGGAACGGTTACTTTCCAGCGTACCGGCTACCAGAAAGGTTTTGATGCGGGAGGGTAATGGTGCTGGCTTGCGCATGTCGTCCATTTGTCCCATACGCCCTTCCAGATGTTCCCAGTCGTCATCACGCACACTGCCATAACGGAAATCGAGAATACCGGAGCTGCGCATGTTGGCCAGTTCGGCAATCACATTGGCAAAGGGAATGGAGCCTAAACGGTCCTGCAGCATAAAGCCCAGACGTTCCAGCACGGCACCATGGTGTGGTGAGCCCAAGCAAACCAGGTTTTCCACCATGTTTACCCATGAATAACCATTCTGCTTGCCATAAAACAGGGCGCTACGCGATACCAGTCCACCCATGCTGTGACCCAGCAGGTCGATACTGGTAATGCGCGGGTTTTTGTTGACCAGATCCTGCAGTACATTGGCAAAAGTGCGGCCATTGGAAGATATGCGGCGTCCGGTGTTGTAGCTTAAGTACATTACCGAGGCTTCTTTATCATGGTAAGCAATCTGCTCGCCCATACCGCTATTTTTACCCGGGTCCCAGCTCAGGTGATGCATACACAAGCCATGGGCAAAAATAATTACCCGGCCGGATACCTCACCATGCTGTAACTGGGCATAACGGTCATACAGCACCATGGGCAAGGCCATGGGGTTGTGGGTGCGTAACATATAGTCACCCAGTACACCGTTTATGGCGCCTACCATAAAATGCATGGCCGGGCTAAGGGGTTTGTTGTGCAGTACAGGGAAACGACTGTTCAGCTCGCGCAGGCTCAGCGCCAGTCCTTTACCATACTGGCGCATGATGTGTTGCGTCACACCATAAATGCGCCGGCTAATGCCTTTATTCCAGACCATACGGGTCTGTTCCCTTGATAAACCAAAGGGCTTTAATAAAATTTCCCGGTGAATTGTTTGCACAATGTCGGTAATGCCGGTAATACCGGATGTTGCAAGTTGTGCCAGGCCTTCCAGAAAGTCGGCTTGCGACGGTGGGCTGCGGTCAAACTTGCAATATGTTTCATGCAACGGGGTTAAACTTGGCATGATAGGGTGCCCCCTCAAGCGTGTTACAGATCAAGAAACAAAGGGAACAACCGGCTAAAGGCAGCTAATTGTTTTTTGTTTCAACACAATACACTTGATGAATACTGCAATTTGCAGCACAGGTCAATGGCAGGAACATAGTCTTTGGTCGAATATCTTAAGAAAAAATTAAGCTAAAGCAGGTTAAAACTGTGACAAATCAATCATTTTTATAATTGGCCCAAGTAAACTGGAAAATTAACTTTTTTTATGTGAAAGTGCGCTTTTTCGATAATCCTTGTCACAATGCAGGGCGATATCCGTTTGGTTTGGGTTGAATTTTTTGTTAAAAGATGGATGGCAAGACCCCATAACTTCCGTACAATCCGCACTTTGTTTTCTGGCTGATTGCCATAAGGCAATACCCGTTGAATAACCACGACACGACTTATCTTCTCCATGCGATGCCAAGGGCTTTGAGATTATGCAACTGATTTATATTCATGGCTTGAACAGTAATTCAAACTCGGTAAAAGGTAAAATGCTGGATGACTGGTGCCAGGCGCACCGGCCGGATATTCGCGTGTTGCGCCCGGATTTAAACCTGCCACCGCAACAGGTGCTGGCCCTGCTGGAAGATTTAATCAGCCAGGATGTACATACCGGGCTGGTGGGCAGTAGCCTGGGTGGTTTTTATGCCACGGCCTGCGTGGCGCAGTTTGCGGTGCGTGCGGCGCTGGTGAATCCGGTTATTCGTCCTTTTGAACGTTTCAAGCGTTTCTTTAATGCGGGCCAAACCGAACACCAGACCGAGACCGGCTGGGTGATTAGCCCGGACCAGCTGGATGATTTACAGGCCCTGTACCGCCCCTTACCAGCTTATCCCGAAAAAATGCTGGTGTTACTCAAGGAAGGGGATGAAGTGCTGGATTACCGTGAGGCAGAAAGCCATTACAGCCAGGATAATGCACAAAGTGCCATGATTGTGGAGCCGGGAGGGGATCATTTTATGCACGACATGGACAGCAAGATTCCACTGATTGTGAATTTCCTGTTTGACCGTTAGGCTTGTTGTGGGCAGTGTTGTACTGCCAGCAAGCTTTATCCGGATTTATTAGAAAACTGTGCTATTAATACGGCAATTGATATTGCCAATAAAGTTGTAGGATTAAGAAAGAGTGACTCAATATACCGCGCAATCGCTGGAAGTCCTGTCCGGCCTAGACCCTGTACGTCGCCGTCCCGGTATGTATACCGATACATCGCGTCCTAACCATCTGGCGCAGGAGGTGATTGACAACGCGGTGGACGAAGCGCTGGCCGGGCATGCCAATGAAGTATCGGTGATTGTGTATAAGGATGGCTCGCTGTCGGTACAGGACAATGGCCGTGGCATGCCGGTGGACATTCACCCGGAGTATGGCCAGAGCGGTATTGAAATTATTCTGACCAAGCTGCATGCCGGTGGCAAGTTTTCTACCGATAACTACCAGTTTTCCGGTGGCTTGCACGGGGTGGGAATTTCTGTGGTGAACGCCCTGTCGTCCAGGGTGGATGTAAGCGTACAGCGCCAGGGTAACCTGTATCACATGCAGTTTGCCCATGGCGAGCCGACCGGGCCTTTACAGGTGCAGGAAGGGGCAACACCCAAACGCCAGACCGGTACACTGGTACGCTTCTGGCCGGAAGCCAAATATTTTGATTCAGCTAAGTTTTCCATCCGCGCACTCAAGCATAACCTGAAAGCCAAAGCGGTATTGTCGGCAGGTTTAAAGGTTAATTTTTTTGATGAAGACAGCGGTGAACGCATTGTCTGGCAGTTTGAAAATGGCCTGCTGGATTACCTGAAAGATGAAGTGAATGACCGTGAGATTTTACCGGCTGAGCCTTTTGTCACTCAGGGCTCCGCTGACCGCGCCCATTGCGAGTTTGCCATTTGCTGGAATGTGGACGGCGGCGAGGCCGTGCAGGAAAGCTATGTGAACCTGATTCCAACCGCACAGGGTGGAACGCACGTCAATGGCTTGCGTGCTGGTGTAACCGATGCCATGCGTGAGTTTTGTGAGTTGCGTAGCCTGTTGCCGCGCAATATGAAGCTGACGGCAGATGATGTGTGGGACGGTGTGAACTTTATTCTGTCGCTGAAGTTTCAGGAGCCGCAGTTTTCCGGTCAAACCAAGGAGCGTCTGTCCAGCCGTGAGGCCGTGCAGGTGGTGCAGGGTATTGCCAAGGATGCCTTTGCATTGTGGTTAAACCGTCACCCGGAAGTAGCTACCCAGCTGGCGGAGATGGCCATTAATAAAGCAGGGCGCCGCTTAAAGGCTGCCAAAAAGGTAGAGCGTAAAAAGATTGTGTCTGGCCCGGCCTTGCCCGGCAAGCTGGCTGACTGTTCCGGCGCAACCCGGGAAGAAACCGAGTTGTTTCTGGTAGAGGGTGACTCGGCGGGTGGCAGTGCCAAGCAGGCACGTAATCGCCTGTATCAGGCCATCATGCCCTTGCGCGGTAAAATCCTGAATACCTGGGAAGTCTCTTCTGATGAAGTGCTGGCCTCGCAGGAAGTACATGATATTGCCATTGCCATCGGGGTTGACCCCGGCAGTGATGACCTGTCCGAATTGCGTTATGGCAAAGTGTGTATTCTGGCCGATGCCGACTCTGACGGCCTGCATATTGCCACCTTGTTGTGCGCCTTGTTTGTGAAGCATTTTCCGACACTGGTGGAAGAAGGCCATTTATATGTGGCCATGCCGCCCTTGTACCGGATTGATGCCGGTAAGGAAGTATTTTATGCGCTGGATGATGCGGAGCTGGAAAGTATCCTGAAAAAGCTGAAAAGCAGGGCAGCCCCGCAAATTACCCGCTTTAAAGGGTTGGGTGAAATGAACCCCGGGCAACTGCGGGAAACCACCATGGACCCCAACACCCGCCGGCTGGTACAGCTGGACCTGGA
>JASLIR010000471.1 GCA_030152125.1 Alkanindiges sp. | reverse complement strand
CTTGAAGGCCAGTTAACGCCGCATAGCAACTTTGAATATATCGTATTGTCTTATGTGCGCTTTGCCATTGAAAACCCGGAGCTATATGAACTGCTTTTTGGACGGCGGATATGGAAAACTGACGAAACCAGTGAGTTCCATCGCTATGCTAAACAAAGTTTCCGTAAATTGAGTGGGCGTCTTATTCTGATACAGCAAGGGCGGGCATTACGTCCGGATATAAATCCCTTGCGGCTTGCCCAGCTTGGCTGGGCAGCACTGCATGGCCTGTGCCGGATGCATAATGACGGGCTGGCATTTCGCACCGAAACCATTGAAGATATTGTGCGCTATGGTTGTCAGGTGATTGAGCTTGCGCTGTTTGAAGCCTGAAGGCATAGGGAATAAAAATGAGCATATCCGGCAGGCAATTGACGCTTGCTAATGCCGTAGCGTTATTCGCCTTCAAGCTTACATTCAAAACTGCTGCTATCCTGCTGGCAGCGTAATTTTTTTAGCAAATGCAGCATTTTTGGGCTGTAGGTCTTGTTAGCAATAAACTCAAGGCGCATCTGTCGCATCAGACGGATATAACCTACCTGATCCTCATGTGCAATATTCACCCAGTGCTGAGGAGGAACAGCTTTTTCAAAATTGCCGATCACCGTCATCGCCGTGTTCACTTGACTGCCCACCCAGGTACGGCTTTTCTGGCCAAAACCTTCAGGAAACTTACTGCTGTCCACCAGAATAGTACCAGTCATAAAGCTGAGCGGGAATTTGGCAATGCCACCATTTGGGCCCATGGCGCGATAAATTTCCAGCGCCTCAAAGGCTACAGCAGGTGCTGGCAGAACATCCACTACGCCATCGCGCAGCTTGGCCACGCCGTTGTTATACGTGACAAACACTGGTATGCCACCCACTTTTTTCAGCATTTTGGCCTGCGAAGGGTCAATTTCCAGTACGCCAACACGTTTGCCTTCAGCTTTTTCCAGGCTGTTAAGACTACGGTCTTTCAACACAAAATAGGCTGCACCTATCGGAATCACCCCGGCTACCTCATAGCGCCCGCGCACCATATCATCAGCCAGTTTCGGGCTGGCCATCAGGCCAATAACCGCCTTGGCAATGGCATTACTGGGCACGGCACCAATGGCGCTAATGCTGCCGGTAAAACTGTTAAATTCGCGGGTGGCAAAGCCGGTGGCAGCAAAGCCATCACAGCTGCCATTGCGGAAGTCATTCGCGGCTTCAGTTTCGGATTTGTAAATTTTCAGGTTAAGCTCAGTCACCCCCCAGCTTTTGGCAGCCAGTTGATAGTCTTTCATGTAAGTAGAATATTCGCTTGAAGTACCACCTACATCAAAGGTGCAAATGGTTTGAGCGGATGCACTTGCCGCATGGCTCAAGGCGGCAATGACAAGCACCAGGCTACTTAATTTAATAGACATGATTTTTTTATCCCTTTGCTAGGGCCTGTCGACATTTCATATGTGAACTGCGTTGTCGGCTAAAATTGATTCAAACAAGGCGTGAAGCGCAGGCAATGGTGAGCCCTTGGCAAGTTTCACAACGAAGTTTGGGTAAATTTTAGCCACAACCCGAAGGGAAAGGGATGTTTTTTGCCGCTGCTGCGTTATTCATTGCTCATTTAGAATGACTAAATATCGCAATTCATGCCTTGCATCGTCTAAAAAACATCCACTTTCGCAGACTCATTTGAATTATCAACAGGCCCTAAATAAAGCAAAAAATTTTTAGATCCCTGGGTTTTGGCTTATGTAATGTCGAATCAAGTCGTAAACCCTTTTACACGCTAGCAGAAAATTTAGGTCTGGAATTGGCTCTTCTGACAGTAATTTCTTAAAAATGGTCAATTCTTAATCGGCAGGTTGCCCGTATATTTTAACGGTGTTAAGATTGAGCTGTGCCTGCCAGGGTAATGCAGGTCTGGTTCTGTCTGGAAGTTTGAATGTGAGTGGGGATGCGTATGAATGCAGTAGTCAATCATCATAAAATTGTTGCAAGACCTGTAACATTCGATTTTTCAAAATCTCCGGTTCACTGGATTCCAAATGACCCTATTTGCACCCACCTGATTAACGGGATTAACCTGATTTTGCCAGCGGGTGAGTTTTTCTTCTGCCGCGTTTATAACAAAGCCTTGCCTCATTTGCTTGATCCGGTTTTGCGCGATGATGTAAAGGGTTTTATCCGTCAGGAAGCCACGCATGCACGGGCACATATTACAGCACAGGAATTTTTAACCCAGCATGGCTATAACCTGGAGAAGCCGCTTGAACGGGCTAACTGGTTATTTGGTATTTTGCTGGGTGAGGCACCACTTGGCCTAAAGTTCCTGCAACGCAAATCGCTGGAACATCTATGGCTGGTCATCCGTGTTGGGGTGGTTGCAGCAGTAGAGCACTTTACCGGCGCACTGGGTCAGTGGTGCATGGATAACAAATCGTGGGACAAGGCAGACCCGGTGATTGCCGACCTGTTCCGCTGGCATCTGGCGGAAGAGGTTGAGCATCGTAGCGTTGCGTTTGACCTGCTAAAAGCCATGGTGCCAAACCGGATTGCCTTTTACCTGTTACGGCAGTTTTTAATGGCGATTATTTTCCCTATCTTTATTTATGTACTTGGCGATACCGGGCGTAAGCTGGGTTTACAAGACCCGGATGAAGCAGTGCAAAAAATTGCAAAACGCGGTTTTATTCGCCTGATGTACGCCTATCACCAGCAGGCAAAAGCCACTGACAACGGGCCTACATTAACCTTCCTGTTTAAGGCTGCCTTACGCTGGGTTTCTCCGCGGTTTCATCCGGAGTCGGAAGGAAATACCCAGCAGGCGCTGGATTACCTGGCTAAGTCACCGGCAGTGCAAGGCCGTTAATGGCATTTATGGATTGGCTTTTATACAGAGCTGCTCACGATGTTAGGTGGCCAATTTGAGCAGCTCTATTTTTTAATGTATTGAGTAAAGGATTTTAAAGTTCACTGTTTCTGCCAATGGATTGAATATCCATTGACCGGGTGTTGTTGCAGTTTGAATGAACACCGGAATGAGTTAATACAGTGAGCGCACACCCGTCCCCCGGGAGGTGCAAATAGTAGTGAGTCTAGTAGTGAACCGCAAGATTGATAATCCACATCAAGGTAAGGAACAAACCATGAATAAGAAAATTGCAGCTGCACTGCTGATGACAGCAGGTTCGGTGTTTGCCAGTACGGCGCAGGCCAAACAGGTGGTATGTGTGTATGACCCGGTAGGCACCGCTGGTGATGCCTATGCGCTGGTTAAGGACTATGCCCTGGCTGCCAAGGAGTGGAGCGCTGACATAGAGCTGAAAGCCTATACTGATGAACGGGTTGCTGCAGAAGACCTTAAGGCGGGGAAGTGTGACGGTGCCGTCATTAGCGGTTTACGTGGGCGCCAGTTCAACACCTTTACTGGTTCCCTGGATGCTATTGGTGCCTTAACAGACCTGAAAACGGCGATTAGTGTTTATCAGCTACTGGCTAAACCGCAACTGGCCAAGGATATGCTGCAAGGCAATTTTGAAATTGCGGGTATTGGCACTATTGGGCCTGCCTACCTTTTTGTAACCGACCGTAGCATCAACACACTAGCCAAGGCTGCAGGCAAAAAAGTGGGCGTGTTTGATTTTGATAAGGCACAGGCCAAGCTGGTACAGCAAATTGGCGCCCTGCCAGTATCTGTGGATTTAACCAGTGCCGGGGGCAAGTTTAATAACCACGAAATTGACATCCTGCCGGCCCCGATTGTTGCCTACAAGCCTTTTGAGCTAAATAAAGGCCTGGCTGCCAAAGGTGCTATCGTACGTTTCCCGCTGACCCAGATTTCTGCCAACTTTGTTATCCGCCCGGATAAGTTCCCTGCCGGTTTTGGCCAGAAGTCGCGTACCTGGGTAGCCTCGCAGCTGGGCCGTTCCTTTGCCATTATTACCAAATACGAGCAGGGCATTCCAGCCAAGTACTGGATGGATGTACCGGATCAGGACAAGCTGGGTTATGTGAAAATGATGCGTGAAGCACGGATTGCATTGACCAAAGATGGCATCTATGACAAGAAAATGATGTCCTTGCTGAAAAAAGCCCGCTGTCAGGTTGAGCCGACCAGTTTTGAGTGTGCGTTAAAGGACGAGTAAGCCCAAGCGTTAACATACTTAGAAATAGTAAGTGAAACCCTGTATAACACTGGGTTTGTATTTTCTTCCAGGCCATAGATGACGAGTAGTATCTATGGCTTTTTTTGATGTACGTCATGAGAATAAAGTCATGACGAAGAACACCATGTTGAGCGGGTTTTTGCAGGACTTATTTACAGTACTTAACAGGTGCTGGTTTCAACCTGGCGGGAAAATGGATTAGCGTCACCTGCATAGATCAGGTCAATCACCGCACGTTCGCCCTGAGTGTACTGACCAATAAAAACTTCTGCGGACTTGAGCGGCGCCATGGCGACAAAGCCTTCATCCAGAAAGGCATAACCTTCATTTAAACCATTGCGTGATGACAATCCTTTGGAAAATTTAAAGATACTTTTGATGAGCCTGGAATGCACATATTTATCAAGGCTCTGTCCCAGGTTATCTAGTAGGGCAAGTTGACGATAGCGCTCTTCAGCCTGATTGGCCTGCAAGTAAAGCTGGATGATCTGCTGGTCATTTGCCGTAATGTCGTGCTCATCGTCCAGCAGGTCGTCCGTCATCAGTTTTGCCAGGCTTTGGTCCAGTTCAATGGAAAGCAGGGTGAGTTCTACCGCCTGGAATGCGGTTTTAATAGTACTGTCAGGTGCCAGCCCTTCCAGTATTTTGGCCACATTTAATACCTGTGCGCATTGCTGTGCCAGCACATCAAAGTCGGGGCCGCCATACAGACGGGTCATAAAGTATTGCGTCATCAACTGATGTTCAGGCACAGCAAACAGTTTGGCATGAATATGCTGCATGCGCCGCTTCTGCCAGCGCTGGATTGCATCCAGTCGTTCGGCCAGTTGTGGGTCCTGGTGAAACTCCAGGGAGTAATAGTGTGCAAGCAATTGACGTATTGGATCAAAAGTGGCCATAAATATTCTTTCCGCCATTTGATGGTAGAGGAGAAGGGAGGACGAGCCCCAGTGTGCTATGGGTATAAGTACCGAGATTAGCGCGGCATTTGCCCCCTTGTATAGAGGTACCTGAGAAATGTGGCGCGTTTTTTAGTTCAACTTTTTGCTTCATAAGGCTGAAATTAAGCCTTATACCCTACAATGCTATGAATACCCCTCATAGCACGGTTCAAGTGATTCATCATAAGCTGCGGGTCAGGAAGCATTATGCAAAGGCATAGCGTACAGTGTTAGAACAGTTCCCGCTGTTAAATAGACATAATGCGCCAAAAGTTAGTCAATTTTACAGGGCCTAAACTGAGCAGCTTCGGTAACTGGGCAACTTTGGTTTTAACCAGTATGTGCAAGGTTTTATGCCTGCTGCATGTCTTTAATCACCTGCGGTACGCCATCACGGTGGAAAGCTTCAAACGGTATGGATTTATCGTGGTCGATTTGTGGGAAGAAGGGTGATACCAGAGAGGCACCACCATCAATACGGATATTGCTACCGGTAATAAAAGCAGCCGCATCCGACAATAAAAAGCACATCAGGGCAGAAATTTCCGATTCGCTGCCCATGCGTTTTAAGGGAATTTTAGCGGCAACGGTAGGGATCATGGCTTTCATACCATCCTTGTAAGAGTCTAGCCCGGAAGCCATTACCCAGCCCGGTGCCACCGCATTCACCCGCACCCCGGCGCGTGCCCATTCCAGTGCTGCGGTTTTGGTCAGGTTGTCTATACCGGCGCGTGCCGCACCGGAATGCCCCATGCTGGGCAGGCCATCCCACATGTCAATGGTCATGTTAACCATGCTGCCGCCGTGATGGCGCATACTCTGGTTAAATACCTCACGCATCATGATAAAGGTGCCTAACAGGTTATTGCGTACCACACTGTCAAAGGCATTGGCAGACATGCTTTCCAGAAAAGCTGGAAACTGCCCGCCAGCATTGTTGACCAGGCCATGAATCTGCTTAAATTCGCGCACGATACTGCCAACCGCTTCTTTAACTTGATCTTCTTCGCGGTTATCGCACACCCGGTAACTGGCCTGGCCGCCATCTTGGTGGATTTCTGCCACCACGTGCTGTAGTTTTTCCTGTTTGCGCCCGGTAATGATGACATGCGCACCCAGTGCAGCCAGCTCATGCGCCGTACAACGGCCAATACCTGAGCCACCGCCGGTTACGATGATATTGCGCTTACTAAACAGGTGAGGGGCGAGTGCCGAGCGGTAGCCAGACATTACTTTAATTCCCATAAAAATTTATACTTGTAATCTTAAAATAGAAATAATAAATATTACAGTGTTTTTTGTTTTGTAATTTTTAGTGAAATTTTAATTAGAGACTGCCAGTGCATCTGGCGTTGTTTTAAGCTTGTCCTCCGGGTCAGACTCCTTGGTTTGTCTGCCTGTCCAGATAGACAGGCAGACAGACAACCCGACAGATATCAGACTTGCGTATTAGCGCAAATCAAAACGGTCCAGATTCATCACTTTGATCCAGGCAGCCACAAAATCCTGCACAAATTTTTGTGCAGAATCAGAACTGCCGTAAATTTCGGCAATAGCGCGTAACTGTGAGTTGGAACCAAACAGCAGGTCCACCCGTGTGGCTGTCCATTTTAGTTGAGCATTAGCCCGGTCACGCCCCTCATAAGTTCTGCCATCTGCGCTTGGCTTCCAGACGGTCCCCATGTCCAGCAGGTTAGTGAAAAAATCGTTGCTCAGGGTACCCGGGCGGGTTGTAAATACGCCATGTGAAGACTGATCGGCATTGGCATTCAACACCCGCATACCACCAATCAGTACGGTCAGTTCCGGTGCAGTGAGCGTGAGCAGTTGTGCCTTGTCCACCAGCAGGGTTTCTGCTGTGACGCTGTATTCGCCTTTCAGGTAATTGCGGAAACCATCGGCTATTGGCTCCAGCACGGCAAAGGACTCCACATCGGTTTGCTCTTGCGAAGCATCGGTGCGGCCCGCTGCAAATGGTACAGTGATTTTAACACCGGCATTTTTGGCTGCCTGTTCCACCCCGGCACTACCGGCCAGCACAATCAGGTCCGCCAGGGAAATTCTTTTGCCATCAAGTTGGGCACTGTTAAAGCCTGCCTGTATGCTTTCCAGGGTAGCCAGTACATGTGCCAGCTGTTCCGGCTGGTTTACCGCCCAGTCCTTTTGCGGGGCAAGGCGAATACGCGCGCCATTGGCACCGCCACGTTTGTCCGAGCCACGGAAAGTGGAGGCGGATGCCCATGCGGTGGATACCAGCTGCGACACAGTTAAACCACTTGCCAGAACCTTTTCTTTTAGTGCAGCAATATCGCTTTCATTCACCAGCGGGTAATTGACTGCCGGAACCGGGTCTTGCCAGATCAGCTCTTCCTCAGGCACGTCCGGCCCCAGATAGCGCGAACGTGGCCCCATGTCACGGTGGGTCAGTTTAAACCAGGCACGGGCAAAGGCTTGGGCAAGCTGGTCCGGGTTTTCAAAAAAGCGGCGCGAAATTTTTTCATACACCGGGTCAAAGCGCAGCGATAAATCCGTGGTCAGCATGGTTGGTAGCTGTTTCTTGGAAGAGTCATGCGCGTTGGGAATAGTCGGGCTGGCATTTTTAGCTACCCACTGGTGGGCACCGGCCGGGCTTTTGCTCAGCTCCCATTCATAGCCAAACAGGTTTTCAAAAAAGTTGTTGCTCCACTGGGTGGGGGTAGTGGTCCAGGTTACTTCCACACCACTGGTAATGGCATCACCTGCTTTACCGGAGTTAAATGTGCTGGCCCAGCCCAAACCCTGTGCTTCCAGTTCACCGGCTTCCGGTTCTGCCCCTACATGGGATGCCGGGCCTGCGCCATGGGTTTTACCAAAACTATGGCCACCGGCAATCAGTGCCACGGTTTCCTCATCATCCATAGCCATACGGGCAAAGGTTTCACGAATGTCTTTTGCCGCAGCCAGTGGGTCCGGGTTGCCATCCGGGCCTTCCGGGTTAACGTAAATCAGGCCCATTTGTACTGCGGCCAGCGGGTTTTCCAGGTCACGTTCGCCAGAATAACGCTTGTCGCCACCTAACCAGGTAGTTTCGGTACCCCAGTACACATCTGTGTCCGGTTCCCATACATCCGGACGGCCACCTGCAAAGCCAAAGGTTTTAAAGCCCATGGA
>JASLIR010000456.1 GCA_030152125.1 Alkanindiges sp. | reverse complement strand
TTCAAAATCACCAATCTTGTGCTGGATACGCTGTGCTAGCTGCTTTAAGCGGCTGCGCAATACCTTGTGATAATCACGCCCATAGGCATAGCGGGCAATAATGGCCTGATTCGGTTGCTCCGGTATGTGGCGGTGCGGTGGCGGGCTAACCAGATAATCCATGCGCACGGAAATAATGCTTTTGGTGTTAGGGATTAGCAGGCTGGGGTCGGCGCGTTTATTCAGGTTGGCGGCCAGATAATCCATGTCGGCATGAAAGCCATCGGCCAGATACTGCTCCAGATGTTTTATCTGGTCGTGGTTATCCGGCCGGGCAATACCGCAGCCGGAAAAGCCCAGTTCGGCTGCCTGCTGTTTAATCCAGCGGGTCAGGGCTGCTGGATCGTGCCGCAGCTGTTCATCCAGCAGGACAATCTGCCTGGCTGGCTGTACTGTTTTAGCCATGCTGCTTTCCGGCATGGCATTGGCAATAAACGCGTGGCATGGCTAACATGGGAAATAAGGTCGGATTTGGCAATTCATGCGCTATTTTAGCTGATTTAGCAGGGGTTTGCTGATAAGGTCGTGTTGAGATGATAAAGAGGGTGGCGGGATGCGTCCAGCGGTTTACCGTGCGAAGGATATTCAGGCCTGGGAGCAGCGCTGGTTTGCGGCAGGCAACAGCAGCTATGGCCTGATGCAGCAGGCCGCATGGCAAATGGCTTTATCCGTTCATCAGTTATTGCAACAACAGGCTTCTGGTCGGCAACTGGCCGGGCAGTGGCAGGCTTTTATCAAGCCAGTGATTGGCGTGTGGTGTGGTGCCGGCAATAATGGTGGCGATGGCTATCTGCTGGCGGCCTATTTGCAGCAGATGGGCTGGCAAACATGGCTGTTTCAGGTGGCAGCACCCACTAACCCGGTGGCACAGCAGGCTTGTGACTATGCCGAACAACATCAAGTGCCTATATATAGTCAGTCTGGATGTGGCCAACTGGCGCAGCTTCCACCAAGCCATGTGGATGTAGATGCATTATTTGGTATTGGCTTAAACCGTCGTATTGACGGGCTTTATGCGGATATCATCCATCAGTTTAACCAGCGGCCCAGTTATAAAATTGCACTGGATATTCCCAGTGGGCTGGCGGCGGATACGGGAGCGGTGCTGGGGGTGGCGGTACAGGCCGATTTAACCCTGACCGTACTGGGCTATAAGGCAGGTTTGTTTACCGGGCAAGGGGCGGCTTATGCCGGCAAGGTAATCTGTCTTGAGTTGATTCCTCAGGATACGGCGTTAAAACCTTTGGCCTATCTGGATCAAACAGCCCCTGTACTGCCAAAACGCAGTGCAACCGGGCACAAGGGTACCCATGGCCATGTGCTGGTGGTTGGCGGTGATGCCGACATGGGTGGGGCAGCCATCATGGCGGCAGAGGCGGCTTTAAGCGTGGGCGCGGGCAAGGTGACCCTGCTCACTCATCCGCGCCATCATGCAGCGGCCTTAAGCCGCAGCCCGAATGTGATGACCTTGGCTTTGCCGGATAGTATTGATGACATCACACCTGAGTTTGCCGGGCAGGCTTGCGCTGGCAAGGATGTTGTGGTGATTGGTATGGGGCTGGGGCGGCATGACTGGGGCAGGGCGGTATGGCAGGCATTTTTGCCGCTGCTACTGGATCAGCAGGCTGTGCCCCGTGTGGTGGTGGATGCGGACGGGCTGTATTTTCTGGCGGAAATGGATATTCCTGTACTACAGCCACACTGGTATATCACCCCGCATTCCGGCGAGGCCGCACGTTTGCTGAGGCTCAGTACTGCAGAGGTGGAGCAGGACCGCATTACTGCGGTACAGGCGTTGCGGCAGCGCTATGCCAGCCATGTGTTGTTAAAAGGTGCTGGCTCTTTAGGTATGGATGATGACCAACTGAGTATTTGTGCACTGGGTAACGCCGGTATGGGGACGGCGGGTATGGGTGATATTCTGGCTGGTATGCTGGGTGGTTTGCTGGCACAGTTTGTGGATATAGCCATGCATCAGGTGGTGGCTTTGCATGCGCAGGCAGGGGATTTTCTGGCCTGTAGTGGCCAGCGCGGCATACAGGCAACCGACATGCTGCAGGTGCTAAAACAGGTGGTGAATGACGGAGTGGCTTAAGTGGCTGTGTAGAGAGAGCAGTGGATTGCTACTTTGGTATTAAATATGCTAAAAAAGGCTGAAAAAACAGTCAGGGAGGCGTATGCTCAAGGCAGAGTGGCAAGCAAGATATTTTTACGATTTATGATAGATATTGAGTAAAAAAATCTAGTGAAAGGACAAAGTCGTGATACGATTTGTCACATGATTTTTAAGGTCTAATCGCGCATAATGCGGGTGTGACCGGGCGGTACAGGATATATATCCGGGCCGTTAAAAAACTCTCTTCCCTGAAGTCGAATTCGCCAAGACAAAAAGTAGTGCAAAATTAGCGTAAGTGTGGTGCATATTTTGTTTTGGCCAATTCGATTTGCAAAAAATTGCCCGTTTTTATAGGCGGGTACTGTGTACGACCAACTCAGCCTGAGCGCCTGCTGTGGGGCATCACCTGTCCCTGTCAGTTTGTTCGGTGTCTGTTTTGGAAGCATGGATCAGTCAGTTAACCTGACTTAGTTGTGTAGCGTATGCCAGCGCGGGAACAATGAGGTTCTTGTGGGGGCTGCATGGGCTGGTTGTATCAAACTTGTCCGTGATAGAGGTTTTGCCTACCAGGCAAGCTGTTTTTTTGCAATTGGAAAATGGGTCAACTCATGCAAGAGGTTGAAGGCGCGAAGCGTCCAGACACAGAATTGTCCGCAGAAAATGCGGCCTATATTGAAGAACTCTACGAACGATATTTAAGTGCCCCGGACTCCGTCTCTACAGACTGGCGCACTTATTTTGATCAATTTCCTAAAGGCGACCAACCCCACAGTAACGTGAAGGAGCAGTTCCTGCTGCTGGCGCGTAACCGTACCCGTGTACAGCCGATGGCGCAAAGTTCGGTCAGTACCGAGCACGAACGCCGTCAGGTAGGGGTACTGCAACTGATTGCTGCCTACCGTAACCGTGGTCACCAGAAAGCCAAACTTGATCCGCTGCATTTGGCCAAGCGCGAACAGGTGCCGGATCTGGATTTGTCGGCGCATGGCCTGTTCCGGTCCGACCTGGATACCATATTCCAGACCGGTAACCTGGCCATTGGCAAGGCAGAGGCCACCCTGGGCGAAATGCTGGATGCCATGGAGGCCATTTACTGTGGCTCCATTGGTGCCGAGTATATGCATATTGTGGACACCAAGGAAAAGCGCTGGTTACAGCAACGCCTGGAAGGTGCCCGCGGCAAGTTCAGCTTTAATAAAGAGCAGCGCCTGGCTATTCTGGAGCGTTTGACCGCAGCCGAAGGCCTGGAAAAATACCTGGGTAGCCGCTATGTGGGTGCCAAGCGTTTTGGCCTGGAAGGTGGCGAAAGCTTTATTCCGATGATTAACGAACTGATCCAGCGCTCCGGTAAGGCTGGCAGCAAGGAAATGATCATCGGCATGGCGCACCGTGGCCGCTTAAACCTGCTGGTGAATATTCTGGGTAAAAACCCGGCTGACCTGTTTGGTGAGTTTGAAGGCAAGACCTTTAACAAGAAAGGTTCTGGCGACGTAAAATACCATCAGGGCTTTTCCAGCAACGTGATGACCCCGGGCGGGGAAGTGCATCTGGCACTGGCCTTTAACCCGTCGCATCTTGAAATTGTAGGTCCGGTAGTAGAAGGTTCGGTGCGTGCACGTCAGGTACGCCGTGAAAATATTGGTGGCGATGATGTGCTGCCAATTATTGTGCATGGTGATGCTGCGTTTGCCGGTCAGGGTGTGGTGATGGAAACTTTCCAGATGTCACAAACCCGCGGCTATACCGTTGGTGGTACGGTGCATATCATCATCAATAACCAGGTGGGCTTTACCACCAGCCGCCGTGAAGATGCGCGTTCTACCGAATACTGTACCGACGTCGCCAAAATGGTACAGGCGCCGATTTTCCATGTGAATGGCGATGACCCTGAAGCTGTGGTATTCATTACCCAACTGGCACACGATTTCCGCCACGAATTCCGTAAGGATGTGGTGATTGACCTGTTCTGTTACCGTCGCCGTGGCCATAACGAGGCCGATGAGCCATCTGCCACCCAGCCACTGATGTATCAGGTGATTACCAAGCTGCCGACCACGCGTACCCTGTATGCTGACCAGCTGGTGAAAGAAGGCGTGCTCAGCCGTGCCAGTGCTGATGCACTGGTGGAAGAGTACCGTGCAGCGCTGGAAGCGGGTGAACATGTGGCTAACTCACTGGTGCGCCAGCCCAACAAGCACCTGTTTATTGACTGGACGCCTTATCTGGGTCATACCCTGCAGGATGACTGGGATACCGGTTTCCCGCTGGAAGGCTTAAAAGCGCTGGGCCAGAAAATGCATGAACTGCCGGAAGGCTTTGTCATGCAGAAGCAGGTAGGCAAGGTGATTGATGACCGCCTGAAAATGCAGACCGGTGCTATGCCTTTAAACTGGGGTGCAGCAGAAACGCTGGCCTATGCCACCATCCTGGATGAAGGCTATCTGGTGCGTTTGACTGGTCAGGATGTGGGACGTGGTACGTTCTCGCATCGCCATGCCAAACTGTATAACCAGGTGACTGGTTCGCACTACCTGCCGTTGTGTCATCTGAAAGAAAAGCAGCCACGCTTTGCCCTGTACGATTCCTTATTGTCGGAAGAAGCAGTGCTGGCCTTTGAATATGGTTACGCAACGACCATCCCCAACAGTCTGATTGTGTGGGAAGCCCAGTTTGGTGACTTCCTGAACGGTGCGCAGGTGGTGGTGGATCAGTTCATCAGTTCCGGCGAAACCAAATGGGAGCGCGTGTGTGGCCTGACCCTGCTGTTACCGCATGGTTATGAAGGTCAGGGCCCAGAGCATTCCAGTGCGCGTCTGGAGCGTTTCCTGCAAATGTGTGCCGAAGACAACATGCAGGTATGTACGCCAACCACGCCAGCACAGATTTTCCATGCGCTGCGCCGTCAGGTAGTACGCCCAATCCGCAAGCCGCTGATTGTGATGTCACCCAAGAGCCTGTTACGTCATAAACTGGCAACTTCCACGCTAACCGAGTTAAGCGATGGCCGTTTCCAGACGGTGATTGATGAAATTGACAACCTTGATAAAAATGCCGTGACCCGCGTGGTACTGTGTGGTGGCAAGGTGTATTACGACCTGCTGGAAAAACGCCGCGAAGAAGACCTGAACCAGGTTGCCATTGTGCGTATCGAACAGTTGTATCCTTACCCGTCTACCCGTGTACGTGAGGTGCTGGCTCAGTACCCGAACGTGCAGGAAGTAATATGGGCACAGGAAGAGCCACAAAACCAGGGTGCCTGGTCATTTGTTGCCAATAGTATCTATGCAGACGTTGCCACATTGCGTCCTGGCACCTTGTTGCCAGTCAACTATGCCGGCCGTCCTGCTTCTGCCGCACCAGCCTGCGGTTCCCCATACCTACATGCAAAACAGCAAGCCTCATTAGTGATCGACGCCCTGGGTATTGATCCAGAACAACAAGGAGAAGCCTGATTATGGCAACAGAAATTAAAGCACCGGTATTCCCGGAATCAGTTGCCGACGGCACCATTGCAACCTGGCACAAGAAAGTAGGTGAAGCGGTTGCACGTGATGAAGTGATTGCTGATATTGAAACCGACAAAGTGGTGCTGGAAGTAGTTGCGCCTGCCGATGGTTCGCTGGTGAGCCTGAGCAAGCAGGAAGGCGACACCGTTTTGTCCGGTGAAGTGATTGCCCTGTTTGAAGCTGGCGCGGGTGCCGTAACCGAACAACAGGTTGCCCAAACCGTTGAAACCCAGCAAGCTGGCGCTGCGCCGATTGTGAAGCGTGACGAGCCTGCGGCCAGTAGCACCGAGCAAAGTCCTGCAGTACGCAAGGCTGTAGCGGAGCAGGGTCTGGATGTGGCAAATATTGAGGGTACTGGCCGTGGTGGCCGTATCACCAAGGAAGATGTAGCCAATGCTGCCGCTGCACCAAAAGCAGCGCCGGCAGCGGCATCTGCCGTGACCAGCACGCCAAGTGTGGCTTTAAGCCAGGCAGTGGGTGAGCGCGTGGAAAAACGCGTACCAATGACCCGCCTGCGCAAGCGTGTGGCCGAGCGTCTGTTGTCCGCCAGTCAGGACACCGCGATGCTGACCACCTTTAACGAAGTGAACATGAAGCCGATTATGGACCTGCGCAAGCAGTATCAGGATCGCTTCGAGAAGCGCCATGGCACCCGCCTGGGCTTTATGTCCTTCTTTGTAAAAGCAGCTACCGAAGCGCTGAAACGCTTCCCGGCAGTAAACGCTTCCATTGATGGCGACGACATCGTGTATCACGGTTACTACGACATCGGCGTGGCGGTATCTTCCGACCGTGGCCTGGTAGTACCTGTATTACGTGATACCGATCGCCTGAACCATGCCGAAATCGAGAAAAATATCATCGATTATGGCAAGAAAGCGCGTGATGGCAAGCTGGGTCTGGAAGACATGACCGGTGGTACCTTCACCATTTCCAATGGTGGTGTATTCGGTTCGCTGCTGTCTACCCCAATCCTGAATCCGCCACAAACGGCAATCCTGGGCATGCACAAAATCCAGGAACGACCAATGGCGGTCAATGGTCAGGTTGTGATTCTGCCGATGATGTATCTGGCATTGTCCTATGACCACCGTATGATTGACGGTAAAGAGGCAGTAAGCTTCCTGGTAGCGATTAAAGAGTTTGTAGAAGATCCAGCTACCCTGTTGCTGGATCTGTAATACAGCATTTACAGGCAACGTTTGAAGTATGTTCTGGTCGCAGTCAGCGCGATTGTGGCCGGAGCACTGACATGATGCTGTCAATTAAATGCTGTAGTTAAGGTTTTAGCCGGTTGTTATTATCATTTTTATTTTAATTCAAAGATTAAAGCCGGAGCGCATTTGATCTGGTTTTAATCGCCTCAACGCTGTTGTGACACGGCAATCCCGTAGCCCGACAGGACAAGGAGAAAAAAGCATGGCACAGCAATATGACCTGGTGGTCATTGGTGGTGGCCCTGGCGGTTATGAAGCAGCTATCCGTGCTGCGCAACTGGGTTTTAAAGTTGCTTGTATTGAAAAGCGCGTACACAAAGGTAAGCCATCGCTGGGTGGTACCTGTCTGAATGTGGGTTGTATCCCATCCAAGGCACTACTGGATACCTCGCACCGTTACGAATCTACCATTCACGACCTGGCTGACCACGGTATTACCACCGGTGAAGTAAGCTTTGACCTGGCCAAGATTCTTGCTCGTAAAGACAAAGTGGTAGACCAGTTGACTGGTGGTGTAGCGCAGCTGTTAAAAGGCAATGGCATTACCTGGCTGCAGGGAACCGGCAAGTTGCTGGCTGGCAAAAAAGTGGAGTTTACCCCGCTTGATGGCAGTGCGGTAGATACCCTCGAAGCCAAATATGTGATTCTGGCCTCTGGCTCCGTACCGGTTAATATTCCTGTAGCCAAAGTAGATGAAGATCTGATCGTGGATTCTACTGGTGCGCTGGAGTTTACCGAAGTACCGAAGACACTGGGTGTGATTGGCGCCGGGGTAATTGGTCTGGAGCTGGGTTCGGTATGGCGCCGCCTGGGTGCTGAAGTAGTGGTATTTGAAGCGCTGGAAAAATTCCTGCCGATGGCCGACAAGCTGCTGGCCAAGGAAACCCTGAAAGTGCTGACCAAGCAGGGTCTGGAAATTCGCCTGAATACCAAAGTGACCGGCACTGAAATTAAAGACGGCAAGGTAAGCGTTAAGTTTAATCAGGCTGGTGAAGACAAAGAGCAGACGTTTGACAAGCTGATTGTGTGTGTTGGCCGCAAGCCATACACCGAAAGCCTGCTGGCAGAAGACAGTGGCATCAAGCTGACTGAGCGCGGCTTTGTGGATGTAGATGACCAGTGCAAAACCTCTGTAGATGGCGTGTATGCCATTGGCGACCTGGTACGTGGCCCAATGCTGGCTCACAAGGCCATGGAAGAAGGGGTGATGGCGGTAGAGCGTATTCACGGTCATGCGGCGCAGGTAAATTACGACACCATTATCAGCGTGATTTACACCCATCCGGAAGTAGCCTGGGTTGGTTTAACCGAAGAAGCAGCAGCGGAAAAAGGCATTGAAGTAAAAAGTGGCCAGTTCCCGTTTGCCGTGAATGGCCGTGCGCTGGCAGCTGGTGAAACCGCCGGTTTTGTAAAGTTTGTGGCCGATGCCAAGACTGACCGCCTGCTGGGCATGCATGTGCTGGGCAGCAATGCCGGCGACATCGTGCATCAGGGCATGATTGCGCTGGAGTTTGTATCCAGTGTAGAAGACCTGCAACTGATGACCTTTGCGCACCCAACCCTGTCGGAAGTGGTACACGAGGCAGCGTTGTCGGTGGATGGCCGTGCGATTCATGCCATTCAGCGCAAGCGCAAGTAGAAAGTAGCGCAAGCGCATCAAGTTGAAGAACGTAGTAACCTGAAATCTCAGGGTTGTAAATTTAGTAATTGCGGTAAGCAGTGCCATTTCCGTGTGGTGGAAATGGATTTGTTTCGGAATACATAGCGGCCGCCTGCCTGCCAAAGAAGATAGGCCGGCGGTACAGTATTTAAAATTAACCAACGATAACTCGGTTAGGTATCTCAATGAATTTACATGAATATCAGGCAAAAGCCCTGCTGAAAAAATACGGTTTCCCAGTGCAGGAAGGTTTTGTGGCAACCACACCGGAAGAAGCAGCAGAAGCCTTTGAGAAGATCGGCAACTTTGCCGTGATCAAGGCACAGGTTCATGCGGGTGGTCGTGGTAAGGCTGGTGGCGTTAAAATTGCCAAAAGCAAAGAAGAAGCAGCAGAAATTGCCAGAAACCTGATTGGTACCCGTCTGGTTACTTACCAGACTGACGCCAGTGGCCAGCCGGTAAACAGCGTACTGGTATGTCAGGACGTTTATCCGGTTGAGCGTGAACTGTATCTGGGTGCGGTAGTAGACCGTTCCACCCGCCGCATTACTTTCATGGCGTCTACCGAAGGTGGCGTGGAAATTGAGAAAGTAGCGGAAGAAACCCCGGAAAAAATCATCAAGGTAACGGTTGATCCTTTAGTTGGCCTGCAACCATTCCAGGCGCGTGATGTAGCGTTCCAACTGGGCTTGAAAGACAAGCAGATCGGCCAGTTTGTAAAACTGATGGTAGGTGCCTACAACGCATTTGTTGATAACGATTTCGCCCTGTTTGAAATCAACCCGCTGTCGGTACGTGAAAACGGCGACATTCTGGCAGTAGATGCCAAAATTGGTATCGACTCCAACGCACTGTACCGCCTGCCTGAACTGGCTGCTGCGCGTGACAAGTCACAGGAAAACGAGCGTGAGCTGAAAGCTTCCGAGTTTGAACTGAACTATGTGGCACTGGAAGGCAACATCGGCTGTATGGTAAACGGTGCCGGTCTGGCTATGGCCACCATGGACATCATCAAGCTGTACGGCGGCCAGCCAGCCAACTTCCTGGACGTGGGCGGTGGTGCGACCAAAGAGCGCGTGATTGAAGCCTTTAAGCTGATTCTGGCTGATACTTCGGTGCAGGGCGTACTGATCAATATTTTTGGTGGCATTGTACGTTGCGACATGATTGCCGAAGCGATTATTGCTGCGGTAAAAGAAGTAAACGTGACTGTGCCTGTGGTGGTACGTCTGGAAGGTAACAACGCCGAGCTCGGCAAACAGATACTCCGAGATTCTGGTTTAACATTGATCCCTGCCGATGGTCTTGCCGATGCGGCTGAAAAAATCGTTGCAGCAGTGAAAGCCTAAGGAGTAACACAATGAGCGTATTAATTAATAAAGATACCAAAGTATTGGTACAGGGCTTTACTGGCAAAAACGGTACTTTCCACTCCGAACAGGCACTGGCTTACGGTACTAAAGTAGTTGGTGGTGTAACACCGGGCAAGGGCGGCACCAGCCACCTGAACCTGCCAGTGTTTAACACCATGCGTGAAGCGGTAAAAGAAACCCAGGCCGATGCCACCGTAATTTATGTACCGGCTCCGTTTGTGCTGGACTCTATTGTGGAAGCGGTTGATTCCGGTGTTAGCCTGATTGTGGTGATCACCGAAGGCGTGCCGACGATTGACATGCTGAAAGCCAAGCGCTACCTGGAAACCAATGGTAATGGCGTGCGTCTGGTTGGTCCTAACTGTCCAGGCGTGATTACACCGGGCGAATGTAAGATCGGTATTATGCCGGGTCATATCCACTTGCCGGGCCGTATCGGCATCATTTCCCGTTCCGGTACCCTGACCTATGAAGCGGTAGCTCAAACCACCAAGCTGGGCTTGGGTCAGTCTACCTGTATTGGTATTGGTGGTGATCCGATTCCGGGTATGAACCAGATTGACGCGCTGAAACTGTTCCAGGACGATCCGGATACCGACGCCATTATCATGATTGGTGAGATTGGTGGTTCTGCTGAAGAAGAAGCAGCTGAGTTCATTCAGTCCAATGTGACCAAGCCGGTAGTAGGTTATATTGCGGGTGTTACTGCCCCTAAAGGCAAGCGCATGGGCCACGCCGGTGCGATTATCTCTGGTGGTAAAGGTACTGCGGAAGAGAAATTA